>JBDTKK010000318.1:0-17591 GCA_039935335.1 Chitinophagaceae bacterium | reverse complement strand
CCATGGTACCCATAATGCTTTCGTAGGACTCGAGTTGCTTTTTGGTATCCGCAGTGGCTACTTCTTTGGCCGATTTATAGTCCATGTGGTAAAAGCCATTTAGGAATTTTTCGGCATTTGCTTTAGGACCGCCGCCACCGCAGCTTACGAGGGTCATAGCGAGCACGAGCATCGACGCTATGGATAGGATTACTTTTTTCATCGTCTGAATTGTGTTTGTTGAATTTATTAATTGGCCGCAAAACTATAATTTATATTGTACATCGCAAACCATTTTTGCGTGCCTCTTGTCCGTAATGTTATCCACAGCCACATAGCGGCGATTCAAGACCTCGGAAGTGGAGAAATAACTCGTGTCGTTTATAGCTTCTTCCACTGATTTATACACGAACTCTGCGCAATAAAGTTTGTCGTTAGTCTTTAAGTCAAAGTCCATGTCAAAGGGCGTACCCGCCGCATAATACCGCCGAACGATTGCATGGAGGCTATCAATTTGCACAGGAGTCAAAGGAAGTCGCGCAATACCCAGCCGTTCGTTGGAAATAGGCGAGAAAAAATGAGTTGCCGAATCTCTTTGTAAATGCGAATCTGGGTTGTCTTCCCCGCCAATACTATGATATACGAAGGGACAGCCATCTTCTATCATCACAATACCGCAATGAGAATAAGTCTTGTCCTGCTGATTCATGCCGCGGAGCATCACGCTTATCACATCAGCGCCCGTCCGCAAGGCGATGTCCCCATTTCTCAAAAATTTAATAGCAGAATCAATAGCTTTAAAATTTTTGGGATTATCTTGCCGATGTGGCTGATAATCAGTATTGGCATTTGCCTGCTTACCACAGCCAGAACTAGCCACCATCAAAAAAAATATTCCTAAAGGAAAAGCAAAAAAACGAAGCGATTTAAACTGAAAGACTAGCATAGAGGCGCAAAGTTATCCGCCCTTGAGAAAAAAAATTTCAAAAACACCCAACCTTTTTCAATTTTATGCCGTCTTATTAGGTAGAACGGAGAAATACTAAACACATCCACAAAACAACGTACTTTCAAACTTTAAAAATTCCAACAAAAATGAAACAATTCATCATCGCCGTAGCCATGCTTGCTTTTTCTGGTACAGCTGTATTTGCGCAAAGTGAAAACGCTGCAAAGCTTGTTCCTTCTGATGCTACATTGAAAGCTCAGAAAACAGAGATGCTAACTCTGACAAACAAACTAGAGAACGAAGTAAAAGCCAAGAAAACCGATCAGGTTGAAGCTAGCTCGTACAAGCTCCTTAACATGATGCGGAATCATGTAGCCGACACACGCTATATGGCTGAGGCCAAAGGTGGCCCAGAAGGCAAAGTAATCATGAAAAGGATGCTAATGCTTGAGCAGCGCGTCGCTGCTTACATGAACATTAGGCAAGATGCAATGAAAAACGGCAACGAGCTCGTGTCGCAGGCACGCACATTCGCCAACGATTACTAAAAACAGATTTTCTCTAAGAACCTTAAATGCACCGCAAATTGTGGTGCATTTTTTTTGGAGGTGTACCTTAGTCTGCCAGCAATCACCTTGATATAACTAGCGCTCCTCCATGGGCAGACCAAGGCACCGCGCTTTCCACTGCAATCTTTTTGCTTTCATTTGCCTTGGCCAAAAACGAAGCGAAAACAAACGGCAAAAAGGATTTACGCTCCAATCGCTCACCCACAAGCCAAAGCCGCCGCCAGCCTAAGCTCCCGAAGCCGAACATTATTTCACGCCAATGAATTCCTAGTGGGTGCCTCCTGCACCCATCACTTTCTCCCACAGCATTGGTATCCGCCGTATCCATGAAGCTTCTTTCATCTTCTCCCGAGCTTCCATCACTGGCGAGCCAAAATAAATCTTTCCTCCTTCTATACTTGCTGGAACGCCGCTCTGGGCGTACACCACAGCTCCCTTGCCTATTGTCAAATCTTTGTTCACACCCACCTGCCCCCAAAGAATTACTTCATCCTCTATCGTCGTCTTGCCGGCAATGCCCACCTGCGATGCGATGAGGCAATTCCTTCCGATTACCGTGCCGTGTCCCACTTGGATATGATTATCCAACTTCGTTCCCGTGCCAATAATTGTATCCCCACTCGCACCTTTGTCTATCGTACAAAGTGCGCCGATTTCCACATAATCTTCGATAATAACTCGGCCACAACTTTCCAGTTTATCATACTGAACGGCGCGCTCCTTGCGTCTTTTAAAGTAAAAGGCATCTGCACCGAGCACGGAACCTGAATGAATAATGACGTTGTTGCCAATGATGCAGCCATCGTAAATCGTCACGTTGGCATGTATCAAACAATCGCGACCAATCTGCACATTATTGCCCACAAAAACTCCTGGCTGGATGATGGTTCCTCCTCCCACCTTTGCCGAATCAGCAATCATCTTGTCCGCTGCACGAAACGGCTTGAAATGTTTTACCAGCGACACGTACGCCGAGAATGGATCGTTGCAAATCAGCAATGCTTTGCCCGCAGGCGCAGCCACGTTTTTATTAATCACAACGACTGTCGCGGCAGAATGGAGGCACTTGTCGTAATATTTTTCAAAATCCACAAAGGATAAATCTCCAGGAGTGACCTTATGAATTTCATTGAGCCCACTCACCATTTGGTGCTCGTCTCCTACTATTTCGGCACCGATAAAATCGGCAATCCAGCGTACGGAAACGGGAGTATCTAATTGCATTGCAGCTAAGTTTGTGCGAAAGTATTCGGGTATTGCGGAATAGAACTCGCGACGAAAGATTTTTTATTCATGGCATCATTCATCAACATCGACGGCAAGCTTCTTCCAGACACGGAAACAGCAGTACTTGCTTCCAATCGCGGACTACGTTATGGCTATGGATTATTCGAAACCATGCTTGTGGTTAAGGATGCCATAAGACTTGAAGAACTGCACTGGACAAGACTTTTCAGTGGAATGGAGTTACTAAAAATTGAACATCCAAAATATTTCCAGAAGACTTTACAGCACGAAGTGCTCCGCACGATTTCAAAAAACAAATTGACCAATCTATGCAGCGTTAGGCTTCAAATAAATGCCGGTACTGGAGGTCTATTTGATGAAAGTCTGTTCAAAGCCAATTATATAATTGAATGCTTTCCCCTCGAAGAGGGAATGCTCCAACTCAATGAAATGGGACTAACTATTGGCATTTGCGACATCGTGAAGCACGCCGATAAATACGCCAATCTTAAGTCTTGCTCAGCACTACCCTATGCGCTCGCAGCCCGTGCTGCTAAAGCGTTTCGCTGGAATGATGCATTGCTTTTGAATGACGAAGGCTTTCTGGTAGAAAGCAGTATTGCAAATCTCTTCTGGGTAAAAAATGGCATCGTTTACACCCCTTCGCTGGAGTCGGGTTGCGTAGCCGGTGTGATGCGGCAACATCTCCTAGAAAAGCTCCCAAGTGTGGGTTTTGAATGCAAGACTTGTTTGGCTACGCCAGATATTTTGCAAGAAGCAGATGAAATCTTCCTGACGAATGCCATTAGAATGGTGCGCTGGGTTGCCTCGCTTTCAGGGAAAAACTACCGTAACAAGGTCTGTACAAGCATTCATTTCGTGCTTTCGTAACAACATGAAGGAAATTAATTGGTCTCGGTTTTAGTAAGGGATAATCTCAATAGACTCGTTCTATAATTTACCTTCGCGCCCATGAGCGATGTACGTGTGCGTTTTGCACCCTCACCAACCGGTGGCCTACATATTGGCGGCCTAAGAACAGTCTTGTACAACTACCTCTTTGCCAAGCAACATGGGGGAACTTTTGTGTTGAGAATAGAAGACACAGATCAGACTCGATACGTGGAAGGTGCAGAAGAGTATATTCACAAATGCCTTGCCTGGTGCGGGCTCCAGCCAGATGAAAGTGCTTTACAAGGTGGCC
Organism: Chitinophagaceae bacterium; assembly: GCA_039935335.1. GTDB lineage: Bacteria > Bacteroidota > Bacteroidia > Chitinophagales > Chitinophagaceae > UBA1952. The sequence goes on along the minus strand of JBDTKK010000318.1, from coordinate 13,663 downwards.
CTTATGGCCCATATCGGCAAAGTGAAAGGAAAGCATCTTATCGAGAATACGCGGAGAAATTAGTCAGCTCCGGCCATGCCTATTATGCCTTCGATACGTCGGAAGAATTGAGCAAAATGAGGGAGGATTTCAAAACTCCTGATAATCCTTCGCCACAATACGGGTTGATTACGCGCGGCAAAATGAAAAATTCATTGAGCCTTTCCGAAGAAGAAACTAAAGCCTTGCTGGATGCAAATACGCCGTACGTTATCCGCATTAAGATGCCCGACGCGGAGCGGGTTTCGTTCACGGACATGATTCGTGGTGAAGTCCACTTCGATACTGGTTTGGTGGATGATAAGGTGTTGCTCAAAGCCGATGGCATGCCTACCTATCACCTCGCTGTGGTGGTCGATGATTATTCCATGAAAATCACGCATGCCTTTCGAGGTGAAGAATGGCTACCCTCTGCGCCGGTACATATTTTGCTCTGGAGATATTTGGGCTGGGAAGCTCAAATGCCACAGTGGGCGCACCTTCCATTGATTTTAGGCCCTGACGGAGCGAAGCTTAGCAAGCGTCATGGCAGCAAATATGGCTTTCCCATTTTCGCAATGAATTGGACTGACCCCAAGACAGGTGAAATAAATGAAGGCTTTGCGGAACGAGGATTTCTGCCTGCGGCAATGCTCAATATTCTCGCTTTGCTGGGCTGGAATGATGGTACAGAACAAGAGATTTTTTCTTTAGAAGAATTGGTTCAAAAGTTCGACATCAGCAGGGTGAATCATAGCGGAGCAGTGTTTGATTTCGACAAAGCAAAATGGTTCAACCATCAGTATTTACAGATGGGTAGCGCCGAAGAATTGGCGGCATTGGTTAAACCGTATTTAATAGAAAACGGAATAAAGCCGGAAGACGCGAAACTGGCTACAGTCGTAGGTCTCATCCGCGAGCGATGTCATTTACTGCCCGATTTTGTAACGCAAGGAAGTTTCTTTTTCAAAGCACCGGATTTGATAGATAAAGAGAGTATTCTTAAAAAATGGAAACCAGAACATGCTGCATTCTTTGAGAAACTCAGAGAAGAATGGAAAAGCGGGCAAGAAAGCTCAGACGTAAAAGATTTGGAGCAAAAATTCGAAGAATTGGCTACAACTAATTCTATAAAAAAAGGAGAACTCATGCTCCCCTTACGCATCATGTTGGTGGGTGGAAAATTTGGGCCAGGAGTGTTTGATATTATGCAAATAATCGGGAAAAACGAAGCTGCCTCGCGAATTGAAACTGCGTTAAAAGCCCTCTAAATGCTACTTTTCAAAAATCTGCTCCATCACTACAGCTTTTAATCTAGCTTCTTCCCATTCTTGCTCTGGAATACTACCCCAAGTAATTGCTCCGCCCGTTTGGTAGGAAAGGAAGGTGTTTACTTCATTGTAAAAAAGGGAGCGAATAATGACATTGAAATCAAAATCTCCGTTTGGCGAAATATAGCCGACAGACCCGCTAAATAACTCGCGCCTTACGGTTTCATAATCTTCAATAAACTGCATCACACGGTGTTTGGGTGCACCAGTCATTGATCCCATGGGGAATGTTGCGGCAAGAATATCAACCAAAGAAACTTTGTCGCGTAGCTTTCCTGAAATGGTGGAAATCAATTGATGAACCGCAGGGAAAGTATAAACACCAAATAATTCTTCCACTTCAACACTGCCAGGAACAGAAACTTTTGCAAGGTCGTTGCGCACCAAATCAACTATCATCACGTTCTCAGCACGTTCCTTCTCACTTGCTGCCAACACGGCTTTCAGCTCATTATCCAATTCCTTAGTTGCGCCGCGAGCGGTAGTTCCTTTGATGGGCTGCGATAGAATTTCTGACCCATTCCTTTGAAGAAATCGCTCTGGAGAAGAACACATCAAGGCCAAGCTTTTGAGTCGATAAAATGCAGCAAAAGGTGCTGGAGAAGCCTTGTTCAACTTTTGAAAAACCTCGAGCGGGTTGATGATAGTTCCCTTTGAAAAACTCTCATTGCAGAAGGTAATTTCATAGCAATCTCCATCATAAATATGTTGGCGCAGGGTTTCAATCATCTTCAAATACTCCTCTCGATTCAGGCGGGATTTGAAGGAAATCTTTGGCAACATTTCAGAGCTAGTATCCGTTTGCGCCAACACTTCCGACACAACCGAAGATGCTGATGCACCAAGGCTTTCCACGCGAAGTGTAGATTTTCCTTTCGGGATTTGCAACACTATTTCCGGAACAAAAAACGAGAAGGGTTGGAAGCCATAATTTATCCTTTTGGTGGAAGATAACGTTGGTTCAAAAACATCTTTTAATTCGTAGGCGAGATGCCCAAAAATCCAATCTTGATGAGTGCTCAAATAATCCTGTAGATTTTCTAAACCCTGTCGGTTTTCTCCAGAAAAAGTCTTGATTGCGCCCGCAGCGAGCAAGCATTCATATTTGCCATGAGGGTCTGGGTATTCATTGCTATCCAGAAACAGGCAAATGCCAAACTTGGAAGACCAATTCAGCATTTGGAGCTTGATGTGCGCCAAATGCGCCGCATCAAAAGGAATTTCTACAGTATCGCGAGCCATTAATGAAAGATGGATTTAGTAATCGTCATCACTTTCACCATACTCATCGTTACCGCCGAAATCGTCCAAACCTAGGTCGGAAAAATCATCATCGTTATCAGTGAATTTAACCTTACCCTTTGGCGATTTCGCTTTGGGCGGTGCAATGTTCTTATTCTTCGATTTTGGCAGGTCAAATTCTTCAAAATCTTTGTCGAGTACATAAGCTTCTTCATCGTCCGGCTCAACATCTAAATCATCATCTTCAAAGTCGTCGGTATCATCCAAATCGTCTTCAAAATCATCATCATCGTCTTCATCTTTTTTCTTTGATTTAGGCTTGGTCTTTGGAGCCATTACTTTCTTAGTACTCTTGGAAGGTTTTGCCTTTGGTTTCTCTTCTTCGGGTTCATCTTCCTCGGCTTTCTTAGCCTTCTTAGTTGGCGTAGAAGCCTTGACAGAAGCGGGTTTTGCCTTTGCTGGCGTTGTTGTTTTCTTACTCGAGCTTGTTTTCATCGTCTCAATTATTAGCGAAAGAATTTCTTATTGATGTCGGGGTCAAATATCACCACTTTGGGCAAATAGCCAAATCTTTTTTGAGCACAATTTTCCTAAATTTTCCACTTACATTTCCAGCAATTGGTCACGCCCAGTGCCGTTGCTTATAAATGCGAACTTCGCGCCCAAATATTGCTCTATAAAGCTACAATAGTCTTTAAACACCTGTGGCAGCTCATCACGTTTAGTGCATTCGCTGATTGGCTTGTCCCATCCACCGAATGATTCCCAAACCGGCTCAATGCTTATACCGCAGAGGTCGTAGGGCATTTCCTTTGTCTCAACCCCTTCAACAACATAGGCTGTTGCGGCCTTTATGGGGTTAAAGCCGTCTAGCACGTCCGTTTTGGTCATGATGAGTTTATTAACGCCGCTAAGCATTACTGCATAGCGCAGGGCAACCAAATCTATCCAACCACAGCGCCTTGGCCGACCTGTAGTAGCCCCAAACTCTGCGCCTGCCTGCCGCAAAGCTTCGCCCATTTCATCCTCCAATTCCGTCGGGAAAGGACCACCACCAACACGGGTGCAATAAGCCTTTGTAATACCATAAACGTCACCGATGCGGAAAGGCGCAACACCAAGCCCAGAGCAGACTCCGGCAGCAATCGTATTGCTAGAAGTCACGAAAGGATAGGTTCCAAAATCTACATCCAGCATAGACCCTTGCGCACCTTCGGCGAGTACTTTTTTTCCTTTGCTTAATCTTTCTTCCAGCCAATATTCCGCATTTACTATCGTTAGCTTTCGCAAGGCTTTAATGGCTGCCATGAAATCATCTTCCCAACTTTGCCAATCCACCGTGTGTTCATATTGGCTTAGCATCTGTACGTGCTTTGCTCGAATAGCAGCATATCGTTTGTCGAAATCAGGCCGAACCACATCGCCAACGCGGAGACCATTACGACCTGTTTTGTCCATATACGCAGGGCCAATTCCTTTCAGCGTTGAGCCGATTTTTTCAATGCCTTTAGATGCCTCCGAAGCTGCGTCCAGCGCACGATGCGTAGGAAGAATGAGATGTGCGCGATGGGAGATAAAAAGCCTATCTGTAACGTCGGGCAGCATAGCCGTAATTGTAGTCAATTCCTTTTGCAAAGTCACAGGGTCTATCACTACCCCATTGCCAATCAGGTTGTCGCAATGCGGCTGAAAAACGCCGGAAGGAATGGTATGAAGCACCACTTTTTTTCCGTCCACATAAAGTGTATGACCAGCATTTGGCCCGCCCTGAAACCGTGCGATAATGTCATATTTCGCCGCCATGAAGTCCACGATTTTTCCTTTCCCTTCATCGCCCCACTGCAAGCCTATGAGTACGTCAACCATTTATTAATTTGGATAAAAAATTAGAAGTAGAATAAGCGGCAAATTTAACCGCTGAGCCAAAGCAAAATGGGAAAAGGCAACAAGATGCGCTTTTTCCGTACTAAATATTTTTTAGCGAATGGGTGAAATCATGAGTCGAACCTGGGGTGACAATTACGATCCTAGGTCGGAGCACTCTTTTATATTTTCCAAAAACCGTAATGGCGGCAATATTTCCTTGTTGCACAGACGCAAAACATACTATACAAATTTGACCAATGGCTCCCTGAACAATCAGTCCAATCGTAGGATTTTTAGATTTAGCTGCGAAGTAATTGCTTTTTAGCTGACTTTTGGCCTGCGCTAATTTGCCTCCAATATTTTGAAACTGCCGAGCACAAAATTTGCCTTGAACGTTGCCGCGATGGAGGATGAATTCTTCGAAGACTCCTTGTTAGTGGGCGTTGCCTGCCCGGTATCGTCTTATAGACTTTGCTGGCTTCTGAATAGGACTTTGAACTTTTCCTTTTATAGAAAGACCAAAATGGACATAGAGTTAATTTCAAAAGAATCGAAAGGAAAAAAGGAGAAGATTGTCTTGCCAGTCTATCATTATTTATCTCCTTTTAATGGGCCACGATATACTTTGTACCAGCTCAAGGTAGGCTCGCTCCGCCTATTGCCAGAACTAAAAGCACTAGATTATTTAGTGATGGTTCAGAGCGGCACACCGGAAGAAACGACAGCTCAATTTGCCCAGTACTTAAAACAAATCCCCCTTATTCAGTTGGCACAAATAATCAATCCTCTTGAGCTAAAAAGCAGGAACAATTTGTTGGTATAAAAAGACCATTTGAAGACCCTAAAACATAGCGGCTTGACAAAACTTTGAGGCTTCGAGAATCTTTCCGTTTTACCATGCTCTTTTTTTCTTTCTTTGCTGCGCTATTTTAAAAGCATTCCATGAATTTTAGGAAAGTCAACAACATCGCCGGATGGATAACCGGAGGCATCGCCACAATCGTATATCTCCTCACGATGGAGGCAACTGTATCCTACTGGGATTGTGGTGAGTTTTTAGCCTGTGCCTTTAAGCTAGAAGTAGGCCACTCGCCAGGCGCACCGTTCTTCATGCTCATCCAGCGGATGTTTGGCATCCTAGCAGGCAACCATTTGCAGTCTGTAGCCATTGTTATTAATTCTTGGAGTGCAATAGCCAGTGGATTGACCATTCTCTTTTTGTTTTGGACAATTACCCATCTTGCATTAAAGCTCCTCGTTCCAAAAGGTGGAACACCTACACGTAAACAGCTTATTCTCATCATCGGCGCGGGCCTTGTTGGTGGTCTTGCTTATACCTTCTCCGATACCTTCTGGTTTAGTGCTGTGGAAGCGGAAGTTTATGCCACTTCCTCCTTTTTTACCGCCCTCACATTCTGGGCAGCATTAAAGTGGGAGAACGTGGCCGATGAACCTTATGCCGACCGCTGGTTGCTTTTGATTGCCTATTTAATTGGCCTTTCCATTGGTATTCACTTGCTCAACTTGCTGACGATTCCTGCGGTAGCAATGATTTATTATTTCCGCCGCTACAAGGCTACTCCTTGGGGTACAGTAGCAGCTTTTGTCCTTGGCTGCGTGGCATTAGGTTTGGTTCAGGTTGGTGTCATTCAAGGTGTTACCATACTTGCCTCTATGATGGATATATTCTTCGTCAATACCCTCGGAATGCCTTTTGACAGTGGATCCATTTTCGCAGTGATATTGATAGTTGCCGTCATGACTGGTCTCCTTATGTATGCGCACAAGCGGAACTGGTATTTGCTACACACTGGCCTGCTTTGCCTTGTGTTTGTAATGATTGGCTTCTCGTCTTACATCGTGCCAATGATTCGCTCGCGGGCAGATCCGCCGATAGACATGACCAATCCAGATAACACACTTTCGCTGGTGAGCTATGTACAGCGCGAGCAATTTGGTGAGCAACCAATTGTGTATGGCCCGGACTTCGATGCTCGCCTTGTGGACATCCAATCCAAAGGCAATAAGTATGTAGAGAGCGTGAAGAATGGTAAGGAATATTACGAGGTCGTTGGCAAGAAAAAGAAGTACATTTTTGAGCCTGACAGACAACGTTTTTTCCCTCGGATGTACGACAATAATGACCCTGGGCATGTGCGTTTCTACCGCGATTTCTGCGGCCTTGGGCCGGACGACAGACCTACCACTACTGATAACCTCAAGTACTTCTTTGGCTATCAAATGAACTGGATGTGGTTTCGCTATTTTATGTGGAATTTCTCTGGAAGACAGAATGATTTTGAAGGACAAGGCGAGCCTAAAAATGGTAACTGGATTACGGGTATCAAGCCTATAGACAAGATGTTGGGGCGCGGCGATTTGGATAAAATGGCTGATGGTTATCGCAATAATGGTGCAAGGAATCAGTACTATCTCCTACCACTTATTCTTGGTATTTGTGGTATGGTCTATCAATTCAATCGCCGAAAACGAGATGGGTTTGTGGTGGCCACGCTCTTCTTCTTCACGGGTATAGCTATTGGGATATACCTCAACATGCCACCGCTACAGCCGAGGGAACGAGATTACGCCTTCGTGGGTTGTATGTATGCCTTCGCTATTTGGATTGGCCTTGGCATACTGATGGTGGATGATTGGCTTACGAAATTCATCAAAGGAGAAGGTGCAGCCTACACTACAATTGGGCTCACACTCCTACTTGTTCCAGCATTGATGGCTAAGGAAAACTGGAATGATCACGACCGTTCTAAAAAGAAAATTGCACGCGCTACTGCTTACAATGCTTTGATGAGTTGTGCGAAAGATGCGGTGCTCTTCACCTACGGAGATAATGAAACTTACCCACTTTGGTATGCCCAGGAAGTGGAAGGTATCCGCCCTGATGTACGGGTCATCAACACTTCTTTACTTGGTATTGATTGGTATATCGACCAGCTTAATTATCGAATAAATGATGCTGATGCTGTGCCGATGATGTGGAAACGTGAAGATTATATTGGCGACCGCCGCGAGTATATCCGCTATGCCGACCACAAAATGGTGCCCCAGGTACCAGAGATACCGGCAGGACAATTCTTCCCGATAAGTGAGATTTGTAAGTTCATTGTTTCAGACCACAAGCTCCCGCTCGAAGATCAACCAATCAACTACCTGCCAACCCGCAATATCAGCATTCCTACGCCAGATAAAGCAGACTTAGGTGGACTTGACGCAGGGTTTGATACGAGCACTATTTCTACGGATATGCGGATAACCCTTAGCCCAAGCAAAGACGTTTATACCAAGAGCGATTTGGCTCAAATAAACATCATAGCAGCAGTGGCCTCTCAAGGTTGGAAGCGTCCAATTTATTTCTCTAACCTTCAGGAAACCGGCGGATATGGCAACCTCAATGATTTCATGAAGTTGGAAGGAACGGTGTATCGTCTTGTTCCATTCAAAAAGCTCGCACCTCCTATTCAACAACAAGGTGCTGGAGACAACCAAGGATTCGTAGATCTCAACAAGAGTATCGACCTTTTTACAAAAGTTTACATCTGGGGTAATGCCAACCGCAATGATGTTTATTTTGATGAAAAAAATCGTCAGAATTTCATTCCATATCGGCTGGATGCCGCTCGTGTATCAGATGAGCTGGTAGCCGTAGGAAGAAAAACCGATGCAGTTAATGTGTTGAATGCGGTATATAAAGGCATTTCCGAGCATTCCTATTCTTATGATTTCACCGGATTGTTTATGGCGCAAGCCTACTACCACACCGGGGATATTAAGACAGGGGCCATCATGGCGAAGAAGGTGGTAGATAATGCCCGCGACGATGTCCACTATATCGGCAGTCTTGATGATGATGGGCGTGCTTCGTTGGCTAGCGATGCTCAACGCGATATCAGCGTAATGAGTCAAATGGCTGTAGAAACCATTCGCTCCGGCGACAAGGCCACAGCGGATTACATCATCCAAAACATACAGGGCTTGTTGAATAGCGGCGTGGTGCCTGCGGCGAGTTTGCAACAACTGATTACAGAATTGCAAACCATGCAAAAAAGCCCGCAACAGGTCAATATTCCGCAGCAATAAGTCTGATTAAATTGCTGCTTAATCCGCGCTATGATATTTCGTAGCGCGGATTTTTTTTGTAGGGGGATATTGGTAGAGACGTTGCGCGCAACGTCTCCACTTACCTGACGCAAAGTCTCTACTTGCCTGACGCAAGGTCTCCACTTGCCTGATGCAAGGTCTCCACTTGCCTGACGCAACGTCTCCACTTGCCTGATGCAACGTCTCCACTTGCTTGATGCAACGACTCTACCAATCTGATGCAATGTATCCACCAAAGTCAGACACAACAACATAGTCTGTTATAAAGCCGTTGTATCCCGTAGGTGTTGCCCGAACATAAAAAAAACCGACCCAAATTGAGCCGGTTCAAAAAGTAGAAATGGTAGAGGTCGCGAGCGGATTCGAACCGCTGTAGCAGCTTTTGCAGAGCTGTGCCTAACCACTCGGCTACGCGACCATTTCTTTGCAAGTGCGCAAATGTAGGACTTTGCACCAAATTCCGAACGATGCCGACACCTATTTTCCGCCAAGATTTGCAAACCCAATAAACCCAACACTTCCACTGCGCCAGTCTAAATATCTTTGAAGCTTTCGAGTTGGCATTTTCAGGCCAGTGTTTCCCCCAATTTTTCTAAAAATGACCCTTGTTCAACAAATAAAGGCGACTTCGTTATCTGCCTTGCAGACACTTTACCCCGATGCTAGTTTTGACATCAGCCAAATCGCCGTCAACCAAACCAAGCCGGAGTTTAGCGGGCATTACACAGTGGTGCTCTTTCCTTTTGTGAAATCTTTGCGCTGCAAACCCAATGAGCTCGGCGAGAAACTGGGTGAATATCTCGTTCAGCATACCTCACTTTTTGACGCACACCAAACTGTTTCCGGCTTTCTCAATTTGAGCATTAAGGATAGCGTTTTTACCAACTTCCTTTTGAATCATTTCAATGATACCTGCTATGGAACTGCTGCCAAAAACGATACGCGGGTGATGGTGGAATATTCTTCCCCCAACACCAACAAACCCTTACACTTTGGACATCTACGGAACAACTTTTTGGGCTTTGCTGTCAGCAATATCTTGAAGGCCGATGGACAACAAGTAGTGATGGCAAACCTTGTAAACGATCGCGGTATCCACATCTGCAAAAGCATGGTGGCCTGGCAACAATTTGGCAATGGTGCAACCCCTGAAAGCACTGGTATTAAAGGCGACCACCTGGTTGGCGACTATTACGTGCGCTTCAATGATGAGTATAAAAAACAAATCGCAGCGTTGGTGGCTGATGGTAAGGAACAAGCCGTAGCCGAGAAAGAAGCACCCATCATGCAAGCCGCCCAAAACATGCTACGCGATTGGGAAAAAGGCGATGAAAAAGTGCGAGAACTCTGGAGTAAAATGAATGGCTGGGTCTATACTGGTTTCGATAAAACCTATGCACGGCTCGGCATTTCCTTCGACAAATATTATTACGAGAGCGAGACTTATTTATTGGGTAAAAAGATTGTGGAAGAAGGCTTAGAACGCGGCGTTCTTTTCAAAAAAGTGGATGGCTCAGTTTGGGTGGATTTGACCGATGAAGGTCTTGACCAAAAACTCCTGTTGCGCGGCGATGGCACCAGCGTATATATAACCCAAGACCTCGGCACGGCTAAACTGAAATACGAGGAATACAAACTCGACCAAAGTATTTACGTGATTGCCGATGAGCAGAACTACCACATGCAGGTGCTGCAACTCATCATGAAAAAGCTGGGAGAGCCCGCCTGGCAAGGGATACGTCATTTGAGCTATGGCATGGTGGAGCTGCCTTCCGGCAAAATGAAAAGTAGGGAAGGCACCGTGGTGGATGCGGATGACATGATAGACGAAATGATTGCCTTGGCCAAGGAACAAACTGAAGCTGCGGGCAAGACCGAAGGTTTCTCGGCGGAAGAATTGCAGGCTTTGTATGAAATGATTGGTATCGGTGCCTTGAAATTCTATTTACTGCGCGTGGAGCCGAAGAAGAAAATGATTTTCGACCCTAAGGAAAGTATCGATTTGCATGGCTATACCGCAACCTTTATTCAGTATGCTCATGCACGTATTTGCTCTATCCTTCGTCGGGAGGATCTGCCGCTAATGCCCGACACGAGCCATTTCCAGAGCTTTTCACTAACTGAAGAACTCACGAAATCGGAAGGGAAATTATTGCTGGCTTTAGAGCAATTTCCCGAAATGATGAAAGCCGCGGCAGTTGAATACAGCCCTTCCGTTTTATGTAATTATGCATTCAGCTTGGCGCAATTGTTCAACTCGTTTTATGACGACCACCCTATTGCCAAAGCAGCGACAGAAGAGAAGAAGAACCTGCGCCTAATGATCATTGTAATGACCGCCCAAGTGCTGCGCCATGCCATGAAATTATTGGGTATTCGCTTGCCTGAAAAAATGTAATCGACACAAAAAACGCAACATAAATCATGGCAGATTTGCCTCTGTTTTTTCATCCTAAAATTGCCCAAGCCCAAGAAAGTTTGGAGCTGCCGGAAGAAAGTGCGCGGCATATTGTTCAAGTCTTGAGAATGCAGGTAGGCGAAGCTTTGCAGCTTGTGGACGGGCGCGGAATTTTGGCGGATTGTATTATCCAAGAAAGAGGAAAAAAGAGCTGTAAAGTTTCCATCGAAAAACGCACATTCCAAACGCCGTATAGCCCGTCTTTACAGCTTTGTATCGCTTTTACAAAAAATGCTTCGCGCAATGAATGGCTGCTGGAAAAGGCTACAGAATTGGGCGTAGGTCTCATCACGCCAATCATCACAGAGCGCAGTATCCGCGAGCGCATCAAAGAAGACCGCTGGCATAAAATTCTTGTTTCGGCCATGCTGCAATCCCGACAAACCTGGCTGCCTATTTTGGAAGGTCCGCAGACTTTTGAATCCATTATTTCCTCAAACTCTGAACAAAAGCTTTTAGCGCATTGCATGGATGGTGATGCTGAAAAACTTCCGATTTCAGAAGCGTTAAAACTGGGCTTTCGCACACAAATATTCATTGGTCCGGAGGGCGATTTCAGTCCGACGGAGCTAATTTTAGCAAAACAGGCCAAGGCAGTTTCTATTTCGCTGGGTTCTAACCGACTTCGCACAGAAACCGCTGCTCTGGCTGCTATCATCTATTTCTACCTGATTAATCATGCGTATTAAAAATCTCTTCGTTTTTTTTCTTTTTATTGGATTCAGTTTTGGGGCGGCAGCTCAATCAATGAAACTTGGTTTGCTAGTTTATGATGGTGGCGGCGATTGGTATGCCAATCCGACTTCCCTGAAAAATCTTGCAGCATTTACCAATGAACAATTACATACCAACTTCACGGTTGGCGAAGGGCATATCAATTCTTCCAGTCCGGAAATCTTCAACTATCCTTTTGTACACATGACGGGTCATGGACGCTGGGCTCCGACGGATGAGGACGCGCAAAACCTGCGTTTGTACTTGGAGAGTGGCGGCTTCCTGCATATTGACGACAACTATGGTCTTGATCCTTATGTTCGACCTGCCTTAAAAAAGATTTTCCCGGAGCTGACTTTGGTAGAACTTCCTTTTTCTCACCCTATTTATCATCAGCATTTCAATTTCCCGAATGGCTTGCCCAAGATTCATGAGCATGATGGCGGGCCTCCACACGGCTATGGATTGTTTTGGAAAGGCCGCTTGGTCTGCTTTTACAGCTTTGATACTGATTTGGGGGATGGCTGGGAAGACCCTGATGTACACCACGATTCGCAGGAGAAAAGAACACAGGCGCTGGAAATGGGTTCGAATTTGATACAGTATGTTTTTGAAGGAGGCGGGAGTTGAGGAGCAGTTTGAACTAGATTTGATTATGCAAAACGCCACCGGGATACCATTTATCTTTTTAAAAAGACAAGCTCAAAACACCTTTAGTATTTTCGGAATCGCGTGAATAATATGGAACTAACCCAAAATAATTTCATTGCAGAAATAAAGCAGAAAGTCCGTACAGCACAATACGAAGCATTAAAGGTTGTAAATACGCACTTAATCAATCTTTATTGGGAAATTGGGAGATCAATTTCTGAAAAACAATCAGAGAATTGGGGCAAGGCCATCGTTCCCACTTTATCTAAAGAATTACAAAAAGAGTTTCCGGGTATAGCTGGGTTTTCAGTGGGCAATCTATGGTTGATGGCTCAGCTATATACTGAATATCAACCAGTTGAATTTCTCGTACCATTGGTATGAAAAATAAGTTGGCGCAAACATATCTTTCCTCTTAATAATTGCAAAAACAACCAAGAACAACAATTTTACTTTCTTACTCTACTTCAGTTCCCCCGACGCAACGATAAGCCTTACATGCATACTTAAAAAAGCGCTAAAACCAAATAACAGTTCCTAATGAAACTTACAGGCAACAAAATTTTAATTACAGGCGGCGCCACTGGTATTGGCCTCGGCCTGACAGAAAGATTTCTTCAAGAAAAAAATACCGTTATCATCTGCGGACGACGGGAAAGCACTTTGCAAGAAGCGGTTGAAAAATACCCTTCTGTGATTACGAAAGCCTGCGATTTATCTCTTGAAGCCGATAGAATTGAGTTGTTCAATTGGATTTCCGACAATCACAGCGACTTAAATGTATTGGTAAACAATGCTGGAATTCAAAACTGGATGAAGCTTGAAGACGACAACTTCTACGATAGAGCGATGGAAGAAATAGCTATAAACATTGTAGCACCCATTCACCTAACAAAGCTCTTTAGCGCGTTAAACTCTTTAGAAACAATTATCAATGTTACTTCAGGCTTGGCATTTGTCCAGCTTACGAAGACTCCAGTTTATTGTGCAACGAAGGCCTTCTTTCATTCTTTCACACGGTCACTACGGCATTTACTCAAGTCAAAAAACATAGAAGTAATAGAACTGATACCGCCTGCGCTGAATACAGACTTGGGTGGAAAAGGTTTGCACATTGGTCAGCCGGAAGTAGCGGATTTTGTCAACGCTATTTTTCAACAATTGGAAGAGGGGAAAACAGAACTCACATTTGGGTTAAGTGAAGCCATGGTAAATGCAACGCCGGAAATGATTCAAGCGACATTTGACAGGATGAATCCTTGAT
>JBDTKK010000317.1:0-14008 GCA_039935335.1 Chitinophagaceae bacterium | reverse complement strand
GGTTTCTAGGATTTCATGAATTTCAAAGTCGGCCAATGCCCAGTTTTGATTTTTGCCTGCAAACCAAAGTTTGTTGTGATGTACCTGTATGCCACTCATAAATTCTCCAAAGCCAGGTTTGTAGGTGTCTGCAAGCTTTTTGTTCAGACTATCAATTTGATTTTGCAGCCCTTGCGTTTGGTTGTTTTGTTGGTTGCAGGCAAAAAGCCCGAAGCTGAGGAGTATTAAAAAAGTTAGTTTCATTTTGTGGTTAAATTAAACTTTGCCACTTCGAAAAGTACGAAGCCTATACACAACAGTTTCTTAATTCTTGCCAAAATTCAGCTTCAGAATAAGGACTAAAAACAAGCTAGGCGCGAACCTTCGCGCCGAGCTTGCAAGAGCAATGTACTTCAGCTATTATCGTTGAGGCTGGTTGTCTGTATGGGTTGTTGTAGTGTGACTATGATGTGCGACTTTATGCATATGGCCATGCCGATGCATGTGATGCATGTGATGCCGATGATGGTGCATTCTATGGTGCATTGCCATGTGATGAGGATGATGCATTTGTGCAAAGGAATCGGTGTTGCAAAAAGCAACGCCAATCATCATAAGAATTGCAAAGATTCTGAGTTTCATTGTTTGAGTGTTGTTTGTTTGTGATTGTGAAGAAAAACGATTTCGCAGAATGCTAATCGCCAAAAAGTAAAAAATCAGGGAAAGTAAAAAAACCTTTCGGTAGATTTAATTATTATCGGTAAAGGCGTGCTGTCGGCGAAAGGTACAACATTTTGATGAGAACAGCATAAAATGAAGTTTCTCGCAGTTCCCCTGAAACCTGCGCGGGACTTGGATTTTGAAGTATTGGTCGACCTCTGGGCTGGTTGTTTTTGTATCTCATTTTCTGGAAGGTTATTTCAAAGGCTCGTTTATTCCCTCGCCCAATTATTGACTCCAGAATAAGGATTTGGTTTAAAGTACGCAGCAACGGCTCTCGGACGGTATTTTGCGTGTGCATCAACTTTCCGTCGCTTTCCTAATCCGTCTTTAGAATTCGTAAAACCTGCATTGCCCCTTTTCTATCAACAATGCTTAGGAAATAAATCCCAGCGGGAAATTGGTGGATATCAATTTTGCTTTTCTCAGTTTCTAGGATTTTGCTACCCCAAGCATTTGCAACGCTAACGGAAATGTAATCCTCGGGAATCACAGTAAATTTTCCGGTTGTTGGATTAGGATAGACACTGAATTTTGTATGACTAGCAATGTGCTGTTTAACCTGCAAATCTTGCGGCCCAAGCGTGTATAGTTGTACACCATTTACGTCGTAAAAGCCTGGGAAAAAGAACATGCTGTCATAAACTATTGCTTCGTGGGTATCGGATAACGGATTGGCAATAGGAGGGCCATTCCATGGAATCTTTACTGTGCCAGAATCCGTTCCATCAGTTGCCCAAAGCTCCAAACCATTTTTTCCATCATTTCCACGCAGGTACAATCTTCCATCATAGATGCCGAGCGGTGGTGCAGCGCCTCCATTACTAAACCTGTTTGTGAGCCATGAAGTGCCGCTAATAGTACCATCAGTCATCCACAATCCGTTAACGCCGTTTGAATCCTTCATTCCAATGAGAAACTTGCCTTTATAAAATAAACTGGTGCCCCAAACCGCTGAATAAGGTGCCAGGTTAACCAAGCCCGTATCAGTGCCGTCCCATGAATACAACCTATATCCTACATTACATAGTGATGCAGTAAAAAGGAGTCTGTTGTTTAATTCAGAACAGCCTATTGGATAACTAGGAAAATTGCAAATCGTTAAGGCAACATGGGTGCCGGTATCAGTCCCGTCAGTTTGCCATAATTCATTGCTTCCTGGAAACTTACTCACACCATTAACCCTGAAATATAATTTGTTCTTAAAAACCTGCCAAATGTTAGGTGAAGAATCATCAATGCCAGGCATTATATCTTTAAATAAATGAGTGCCCGTATCTGAGCCGTCCGTAACCCACAATTCGCGTCCGCTTACAAAATCATTCGCAACAAAATAAATCTTGTTATTGTATTTGATGAAACCCGCAGGGTCGCTGCCGGTCGTAACGTTGATATTCTTAATCATGTAGGTTCCGGTGTCGGTTCCATCAGACACCCAGGGTTCATAGCCATGGACTCCATCATTTGCTGAGAAGTAAATTTTGTCATCAATGTTCGCCAAATGTGTAGAAGCGTACATGGACATACCATTTGGGTTAATCTTCTTGACAATTTTACTGTGTGTAAGACTACTGTCGCTTACCCACAATTGCATATTAGCTGCTGAATCCCACGCGGTATAAAGCAATAAGCCCTTACAAAAAGTAAAGTCAATAGGATAACTCATGCCAGGAATGACCTTGGTGCCAGCAGGTGTTCCATCCGATCTAAACAAATAATTACTACTCGTATTGTCGGCAACAAAATAGAAATAGCCATTGTGAGTAAAAAAATTCTGCGGGAAGCTTGAAAGTCTAGGATAGGCTACATAGAATTGTTTCACAGAAAGTCCTTGCGAATCGGCATTTGTAAACACAAAAAAGCAAACAATGCAAAGTATCAGCCTATTCATAATTGACAGAAGTTTTTTAGATCCAATAACCGATTCGCAATTTCACAAATATCCTTGCCAAAGTACAACAAACAATTCATTTGAATGCAGGGAGGAGTCAATAAGTCTTTTATTTGCCGCCACTATCCTTTTCGGCTATGATATAAGCACGGTTCAATAGCGAAAAGCAAACTAGGCGCAGGATTCCGAGCCGTACTTGCGACAGTATAAATGTTAATAAGGTTTCCGTGATTCAGGCACTATAAGTAGTGCGACATAATTCCATGTCCTAGTTCGCGCTCACTTAGGCTTTACCAAGCTATCTGCCGGATACGTTGCTTCCATTTGTTTCATGGCATTGGCAGCCCAATCGATTAAAATCGTCTTCTGCTCTGCACTAAGTACAGCATCGCGATGAGGTATTGTGTAGGAAAACAGCGGCATCTCATCGTCCTTAATTTGCTTCTGAATTTCCTTAAATTTCTTATAGCGTCGATAAATTGGATAGCTGGCAAACTCTGAAAAATTCAGTTCCTTTTTTCCTTCAACGATGTGATGATTAAGTATCCAGGCAACAGGTTGAATATTGTTATACCAAGGATATTGGGTAGTATTGCTATGGCAGTCATTACAGGAGACCTTTAGAATTTGCCCTACATTCTCGGGAACAGGCTGCACAGCCGCCATTTGGTTCGCAGCGATTTCCTCACCGACATTCTTTGTGGGTCTGAAAAACTGAATCAATATAAAAATGAGTAGCAAAACAGATAAGGAGATTTTCAGGATTTTTTTCATTGAAAAGGTATTGATGGAGATAAAACTTTAGTTTCGGGAATTCCCTGTTTTTAGAATGCTCGCGTGTAGCCAATAAAATTACTTTCAATCAACAATAATTTTACTGATTTTCATCAGCTATTATGGTATTTGAAGTTACCAACTTAATTGATACCCTCAGGCATCATTTGATAAACGGCATCTAAGCCTCCTACCGATACACAAAATGCCCCCCAGACCTTTCCCCAAAATCAGCTTTTTCCAAAGAATAATAATACACTCCCGGTACGCTCAAATATTGCCCAAAAGGTATTTCTGATTTGCCCAACACTTGCATTGAAAGGCATTTCCTGCCCATGGCATCAATGATGGTGAGCGTGGCATTGGCATAAGCTGGCGGAAGTTTTAGAATGCTTTCTTTACCGCCAGGGTTTGGGAGGATGATTGGGAGGGGATTTGAGCTTGAAACATTAGGAACGGCTACTTGGTATTTGCAACTACTGTCGTTGTCGAAGCCGCTTCTGTACATCGGCCAGCATCCCCAAGACATTGGCACGGACGGTGATATTAGTGGTTGTCCGTATTGGTTGCTAAAGCATTTTATCTGTTTGCATCCTTCGTGCCATTGTATCCTACAACCTTCTGTCGGTCCCTCAGTCGTTCCTATTCCTTCAATAAACGTATAGCCATTAGTTCCACACATCGATCCCATAACCCAAACCTTATAGGAGCTTCCAGCTATAGTCACAGAATCTATCGACTGCACAATATGAGCAAATTTCAAGGTATCCAATGTTATAGTGAGTGTATCGCCGATGGCCAAATTGTAGTCAAAGAATACGTGTTCAGCGGTGTCTGGTCGGAATTGCCCAGTAAAAAGCTCCATGAACCTAAAGTACACTATACCTTTAACCGTATCCTCCCTAACTGCAATAGTAGAGCCTGGGCCAGGCAACTGGTGATACAGAATATTGTTAATCACAGTGTCCGATAAGTATTCTATTCTATAGACATCCGCTTTTCTTGGTTCAAATGCAACTTGCTTCATCGTCCACACATTCGTCGTATCCGTAAACCTAATCTTCTGCGCTTTCACATTCACACTCAGCACCAGAAAAATTAGCAAAAAGTAGCGTGTTTTCATAGTATTTTGTATTAGTGAGCACTCAAAGTAACGGCGATAAAACTAAAAATGCAAGCTGAGGCACTTTTTTCAAAAGAAAATACATTCCTCTGACTATAAAATTTCCTTCGGGAAATCCTCAATGAATTATCTTGCCGCCATGGAAGCAAATTCAGAACAAACTCCGGAAATTTCCGCCGGTATCGGCTCGCGGGTTTCGCACAATCTCTTTGGGCGCGGCGTAGTGGTAGATGTCAGTGCAGAAACCTATACCGTTTGGTTTAAAAGCCAACAAGCAACGCGCAATGTATCCAAAGATTTTTTGGGAATGAAAGTGACAGAAGTCGTGGCCTCTAGCCAATCCAATGGTCAAATCTCTTTGTCGGATATTGAAGAAGCACTGGACACCGTTTTAGAACGTCGACTCCACGAAATTCAAATTGTGCCGCTGGGCAATCGTTGGGATGGTGGAACCTTGGTGTTACAGCCGAAAGATGCCAGTTTGCAAAATAAAGAGGTGCCCATCGATGTGTTTTTCCACAAAATTGTGATGGTACGCGACAGAATGCGCCTTGTTGAACAGAAAATAAATGCCCACAAAGGTCTTAGTGAATCAGACAAGATTGATTTGCAGCAATATATCACGGCTGTTTATGGCACGCTGACCACCTTCAATGTGTTGTTTCGCGAAACGCATCATCAGTTTAAAGGAGCGTCTAAGGAAGGGTAGTTATTTGATTTGAAGATTTGAAAATTAACCACTAAGATGCTAAGGGCACTAAGAAACACTAAGGCTCGCCGATTTTTAAATTAAATGTAGGTGATCTTTTAGCCCTGGAAGGGCGATATTATCGTAGCAAAGGAACAACACCCACTATTCTGCAAGCCGCTAGGAGCAACATTTTTGTATTGAGATGTGATACATGGTCAGAACAGACCTTCTTTGCAATATTGTTTTAAAGTGTGTAGGATACTAATAGTGGATAAAATTCAGCATTGCAATGAATAGTTTGTCCCTACATTTTTTTCAAGCGACCGCGTAGGCACGCCCCAACACGTTTTGCATTTTGTATTTTGCATTTTTGCATTTTTGCATTTCTGCCTTTTGCCTTTTACCTTTTGCCTTTTACCTTTTGCCTTTTGCCTTTTGCATTTTGCCTTTTGCCTTTTGCATTAAAAAAAGGCCGCCCATCTGGGCAGCCTTTAAAATTTTGTATTAAGTAAAGCTTACGCTTGCTCGTCAGTCTTAGGCTCGTCTATAGCAGGAGCTTCAGCTTCTGGTGTCGCAGTTTCTTCAACTATAGCTTCCGGTGTCGCAACTAGTTCTTCAGTAGTGGCTTCCGCTACTGGAGTAGCTTTTTCTTCGGTTGCAGGCGCTGTTTCGGTCTTGGTAGCTTTAGGAGCAGCAGCACCACTACGGCGGCTTCTACGGGTCTTTTTAGCACCATCAGCACTTTCATTTGGCTTGTAAATCTCGTTGAAATCTACCAGTTCAATCAAGGCCATATCAGCAGCATCACCGGCACGGCGAGGCATCTTTACGATACGAGTATAACCACCTGGGCGATTAGCGACCTTGTCGCCAATAACACCAAACAATTCCTTAATCGCTTCTTTATCTTGAAGATAAGAAAACACCACACGACGATTGTGCATACTATCCACCTTGCTGCGCGTAATTAACGGCTCGGCATATACACGAAGTGCTTTAGCTTTTGCAAGGGTAGTGAAGATGCGCTTGTGCGCAATGAGTGAGCAAGTAATATTGCTCATGAGAGCCCGGCGGTGGGATGAAGTACGGCCGAGGTTGTTGAGTTTGTCTCCGTGACGCATGACGTTGTTGTTTTTTGTAAGACCTGCACCGTGTCAAGGAATGCAGATTGGATTAAGTAAAAAAGTAAAAATGCAAAACCTTTTGCATTTTTACTTTTACATTTTTAATTATTAATTATCGTGCATTTGTGCTTTGCTGATGTCCATTCCGAAGCCTAAGCCGCGCTCATTAAGCACTTGCTCGATTTCAGAAAGGCTCTTTTGTCCGAAGTTCCGGAACTTCATTAGCTCTTCTTGTGTGTATTGTACCAACTCGCTCAATGAATTGATTTTGGCAGCTTTCAGGCAGTTGAAGGCGCGAACGCTCAATTCCAAATCTTCCAAAGGAGTATTCAGTGTTTTGCGAAGTTGAATAGTTTCTTCGTCAATCATCGCATGAACTTCTTCCTTGCGTGTATCCAAAGAAATGTTCTCGTCGGTGATAATCATCAAGTGCTGAATCAAGATGCGGCTTGCTTCTTTTACAGCTTCTTCTGGATGAATAGTACCATCGGTAACCACGTCCATGATGAGTTTTTCAAAGTCAGTACGCTGCTCTACACGCGTTTGCTCAATGCTGTATTTCACATTTTTGATTGGCGTGTAAATTGCATCAATAGCAATTGTACCCAACGGCATTCCTTCGCTCTGGTTCTCATCGCCAGGCACATATCCACGACCTTTACCAATGTACAATTCAATGTGCATGGTAGCTTTACTGTCCATATTGCAAATGATAAGCTCCGGGTTCATTACTTGGAAAGAACCGATAGCGTCGCCAATCATGCCGGCAGTAAACTTTTCAGTATTCTTGATGTCAAGCGCAACGTGGTCGGTCAAAGCTTCGCCATCATTTACCTTCTTTAAGCGAACTTGCTTTAGGTTGAGGATGATTTCAGTCACATCTTCAATAACGCCTTTTATTGTTGCAAACTCATGGTCAGCACCAGCGATTTTGATGGCAGTAATCGCATAACCTTCTAAAGAAGAAAGCAATACGCGACGTAAGGCATTACCGATAGTGACGCCATAACCTGGCTCTAGTGGACGGAATTCAAATTGTGCTTCAAATTCAGTTGCTTTTTGAAGTACAATCTTGTCTGGTTTTTGGAAATTCAGAATTGCCATTGTGTTTGTGTTGAGTGTTTTGTGTTGTTTTTTGTTAGATTTTGGGTTACCGTTTTCCAGCTCCCAACTCGTTATCTTCGGCTTTGCACACTTCTCGGGTTCGGGTTTCTCGTTGTCCCACCTTCAAATTCCCGCTTAGCTTCGGTTGCGGAGTTTTTTTAGAAATAAAAAGGCTAAAGCACGAGTTTCAGTGGTTTAACCACCGATTTCGTGCCTTAGCTTTAAAAATTATTTAGAATACAATTCTACAATAAGTTGTTCCTTAATGTTCTCCGGTACGCTTTCACGCTCCGGTGCCATCAAGAAAGTTCCCTTGAATTCTTTTTCGTTGAAGTCAACCCAGCCTATGCGTTGTCCTTTTGGACGAGCGAGGGCGGTGATATCGTTGTTGGCTTTGCTCTTTGGCTTCAGCTCAACCACATCACCTGGTTTTAAGGTATAAGAAGGAATGTTTACAGACTCGCCGTTCACCATAATGTGGCGGTGGCTTACCAACTGACGAGCGGCAGTACGAGTAGGGGTGAAGCCCATACGGAATACGGCATTGTCCAAGCGGCTTTCCAGCAATTTTATCAGGTTTTCACCAGTCGAACCCTTTAGGCGATTAGCCTCAAAATAGGTATTACGAAATTGCCGCTCCAAAACGAGGTAAGTATATTTTGCCTTTTGCTTCTCACGAAGTTGCAAGTTGTACTCACTCATTGTTTTGCGCTTCTTGGAAGCACCGTGCATTCCAGGAGGAAATGAATTCTTGTCCAGATCTTTGCCTGAACCGAGGATTGGTTCACCGAATTTACGGTTAATCCTGTTTTGGGGGCCGGTATAACGTGCCATAATTGTGTTACTTGTACGATTTTATTAGTATTAACTTTCCCCGTCTCATCAAAATCGTGAAACCCGATCCGGAGAAAGCGTAATTAAGGTAAAATGAAAAAGGTGAAAATCAAAAAATGGAATTGCGGATATTGAGCCTATGCTGGAATCTATCTAATACTTTTACCTTTTGCCTTTTGCCTTTAAAATTTTATACGCGGCGCTTCTTAGGCGGGCGGCAACCATTGTGTGGCAATGGCGTAATATCGTTGATAGAAGTGATTTCAAAACCGATGTTCGCAAGGCTACGGATAGCACCTTCGCGGCCGGAACCTGGTCCTTTCACAAATACGTCGGCACGCTTCATCCCTGCGTCTAAAGCCTTCTTACCGCAATCAGCGGCTGCAGTTTGTGCTGCATAAGGCGTGTTCTTTTTAGAACCACGGAATCCCATTTTACCGGCAGAGCTCCAAGAGATTACTTGTCCTGCTTTGTTGGTAATGGAGACAATGATGTTGTTGAATGTTGCTGAAATGTGTACATCGCCATGCGCGTCCACTTTCACAATCCGCTTTTTAGCAGCAGTCTTTGCTGTGCTTTGTTGTGCTTTAGCCATTTTTGTTTTTAAATAAGGTAATCGTCTGTTTTCTAAAACAACTTTCGTTGTCCGTTGCTTCCGCCTCCTGACAGTTAAGTCTATCTAGCTGCAACCTTTTATTAAATCAAAAGGTAAAAATCAAAAGGCAAAAGCTGAAATTGAAACCAACAGGTTTTAATTTTTACCTTTTATCTTTTACCTTTTTAATTATTTCTTAGCAACCTTCTTCTTGCCGGCAACTGTCTTACGCTTGCCCTTACGAGTACGGCTGTTGGTACGTGTGCGTTGGCCACGAAGTGGAAGACCTTTACGATGGCGGAGGCCACGGTAGCAGGCAATATCCATCAATCGCTTGATGTTCATTTGTGTTTCAGAGCGAAGGACACCTTCAACTTTGATTTCGGTGGTGATGAAATTACGAATGGCAGCGAGCTCATCGTCATTCCATTCGCCTGCTTTCTTGTCCCAATCAATGCCTCCTTGGTTAAGGATGCGTTGAGCAGTGCTACGGCCAATACCGTAAATGTAAGTAAGCGCTATTTCGCCGCGCTTGTTTTTGGGAAGGTCAATACCAGCTATACGAGCCATATTCTGTATTTGCTAAATTTTCTTGTTTGTGGAATTTGCGGAAAAAGGAATTATCCCTGACGCTGCTTAAAGCGAGGGTTTTTCTTGTTGATGACGTACAATATGCCTTTGCGACGAACGATTTTGCAATCAACGCTACGCTTTTTGATAGATGCCCGGACTTTCATTGGTTTGGATGTTATCTCGTTTGTGAATTATAATCTTTGTTGCAAAGCTGCTTTTTTAAGAAAAGCTTTGCGTCTTTTGTTCTTTACTTATACCTATAAATGATACGGCCTCGACTTAAATCGTAGGGACTCATTTCAACGCCTACTTTATCGCCAGGAAGAATACGGATGTAGTGCATGCGCATTTTCCCGGAAATCGTTGCGAGTATTTCGTGCCCATTCTCAAGCCGGACGCGGAACATCGCATTGCTTAGTGCCTCGACAATAACGCCATCTTGCTTTATTAAACTCTGCTTCGCCATATTTTTACGGTCGGCAAAGGTAGGGAAACATTTTTATTGCAAGAAGTTTTTTTTGAGAAACTAGAATCAGGTCGCAGCTATCCAATATCAAGCTGTTGGGGCGGATATAGTAGGACTAGCTAAAACTCCGAAAGACTTAGTGTTTCTTAGTGAACTTAGTGCCTTAGTGGTTAAACTTGGTTCACGCCTCCACCACCATCGCCGCTGCCAAATTCTTAGCCCAGGCCTGTAGTGTAGGAAACTGCTCATCAATCAAATCATTCGGCAATTGGAAGGGTTCAATTTTAGTGGTCACAAAAACTGTGTGCATTCCCAGGCGTTTCCCAAATTCCATGTCGGAAAGGCTATTACCGACCATCATACTCTTCCGAAAATCAATCTCCGGAAAATCCTCCCGCGCCTGCAAAGCCATGCCTGTATTGGGTTTGCGGTTATGGTCGTCATCAGAAATGGCTGTGCACGCATAGATACGGTCAATACGACCGTCAGTGGCTTGCACGCAAGCTTTCATTTCATTGTGGATTTCGCGGAGATTGGCCGTATTCATGATGCCCCGACCAACGCCGCGCTGATTAGTCACCACAATTATTCTTCCAAAGATTTCTGCGGCAGTTTGAATGGCTTCTGTAGCGCCTTGGCAAAACTCAAACTCATCCACTGTGGTAACGTAAGTGCCCACAATTTCTTTATTAATAACGCCATCGCGATCCAGAAATAGTGTCCAACTTTTATCTATCGTTTGGCCGTCTGTTGTTTCGTTTTTCATGACTTTTCGGTTTTAAAGAGCTCGGCTTCTACAAGCTGGCAGATGATGTGACCGATGGTGATGTGGCTTTCTTGAATGCGCGGTGTATCCGTACTGGGAATATTGAGGAGGATGTCGCTTAAGTCTTTCATTTTGCCACCGGTGCTGCCTGTCAACCCGATATTTATCATGCCCAATTCCCGTGCCATTTCCATTGCCTTAAGAATGTTTTGTGAGTTGCCGGATGTACTCAAACTCACCAATACATCGCCCGCCGTACCCATCGCCTGCACCATACGACTATATACGACGTCGAAGCCATAATCGTTTGCTACAGCCGTCATGTAAGAGCTGTTGCAATGGAGTGCTTCGGAAGGTAAAGGATGGCGATCGGTATAAAAACGACCACTGAATTCCGCAGCCAAATGTTGAGCATCAGCGGCGCTGCCACCATTGCCGCAAAACAAGACTTTCTTTTTTTGTTGAAATGCCCTGCAAATGGTGTCCACAGCGGCTTCTATGCGATTAATGAGACTCGAATCGGCCAAGACGGCTTCTTTGGTGGCAATAGCGTTTCGAAGAATGGCTGTAATAGCGGATTGCATGGGCGCGAATGTAAGGAGGGCTGAGTTTTTCAACGGCTCTGGAAGCGAAATGTTATGCACAGCTTGTGATTTGTTTCGGTTTTTCTTTAGAAAAAAATTGGAACAAAAACGGGCGAAAGGCTTTGCTGGCGCGGAATTGAAAGCACTCTTTATACCAAATGGACACCTAAAATAGGCAACCAACGATAGTCACTTTCGTCTCGTCATGCCGAATTTATTTCGGCATCTATCACGTCATTTCGCACAATAGAACCCGAAACGAGTTCGGGTTGACGGGGAAGAGACCTTGCCTAAATTAGCCGTCTAAATGGTATTACAGAGTTTTTACAAAAAAGCACCGAATATTTCCGGTGCTTTTTGTCTTCTTCTTGGAAAATATTATTCCACCTGTATCCGCCTCACAAGGCGTTCTCCATCTGCAATCATCTCCAAATAATACATGCCTTTCGCTGCATTTTGCAAATTGATTTCTGTGGAAAAATTACTGCTGCCAGGATTGTAATGCTGCCGATAAACAGTTTGCCCGGTAATGCTTTTTACCGTGACGTCCACCTGTTCCAAAGCTTTTAGCGCATCCACATCAATGTGAAAGCTGCCTTTTGAAGGATTGGGAAATAAACTAAAATCACCGCTGAAAATTCCTGCTTCTACACCAAGCGGTGTGAGGTCAAAACCGAAATCAAAACTATTTCCTACTCCTACTGAAGCATTGGCAATGTTATAATGTACTTCCGGGGAATCCGCATAGCCATACATTCTCTGCTGTGCCCCTCCCTGAGCCGAATCGGCAAAACAAAAATAATTTTTTACGAAAGGAGTACCAAACTTAAATGTGACAGCCAAATTCATCCCTTGTGCTGTATCATACAGGAAACTATTCTGCGTCACTGGAAATCGCATCCATCCCTGTCCCCGGCGACTTACATTTTGGCAAACTTGAGCAGCCGTAAATATTGTAGTGCCACCACTAATAAACGTATCTCGTGCGGTCTTATGATTGGCATCAATTTGACGAAAGGTATTTTTTATAGTCCAGCCGAGGCTTATTTCCACGTTATAGGCACATCCGATAGTATCAAGGAAAGACCCGACATATGGCGTGCTGAAATATACCGCCTTAACGAAACCGCGAGGAGCTTTAGGCGTAAAGTTACTAGGAGGATAGATAAACTGGATTTTTCTAACAGATGCTGAATCGTTAAAGGGACTGAATGTACAGTTATATCCGGCTCCGCCGCCTCCAGTGGTAGATACCTTTTTCCGGTATTGTGGCATTTGTGCGAACAAGCTCCCAGTTGACAGAAGTACTATTATCGGGCAAAATGAAATAATTTTTAATTTATATCTCATATAATTACATTTTGATATGTATTTAGGAGAGCAAATCTACGTATTCTCCAAAATACGGTTTATAATTTAGTGAATTTTTGTTTACTTCCTACCGCTCCTGCGGTTACCTCCAGAAAATAAACACCAGGAACAAGGGAGGAAGTATTAAGTCTCACTGGCGAATCCGTCGCACGCACTTTTACTTGTTGATGGAGGACGGTTTTTCCTTCCTGATTGGAGACTTTAAGATCAATGTTGCCTGAATAACCTTGAATGGGAATAGTCAATTCCTGAGCTGTCGGATTTGGAAATACCGCAGCTATATGAGGCATTTGATTTTCCAGATGACGTTCATTCCGACCCGGCTTCATACCGTCTTGAGTAAAACATGTTTCAAAGCAAACCTTATCACAATCCGCACCTGAAGCGGGGTCAAAAAGATAAGCGCATACTATATAAGTACCGCTACCGGGGAAGGAATAGCTAAAAGTACTGGTTGAGGAAAGCGTAGCCACAAGTGAACCGTTTACCTCCCAACGGATATTGCCAAAACTTGGCGGCGAAGTAGTTACAAAATAACTGCGCTTAAACGGCGTACTTAATGATCCAACATACATGATGTCATCAATCGTATTTTCGCAGGGTAAGGGAGGTGGCGGGTTTCCTCCACAGTTCGAATTAGGTGGACAAGGACATGGAAAATATTGCGCCACATCGTTGGAATTCATGGCATTGGTATAGATTTGGATGTCATCAATTTCGCCGTCAAACCAAGTAGTCAACCCTCCCCAGTCTCCCTTCCCTATCAACAAATCCAAAGGAGCACAGCTTCCGCTACAGCCTAAAGGCCAAGGATAACTCGTATAGAGGACTCCATTCACATATAGGTCAATAATATTGCCCCCTAAGGTTGGTCTGTTGACTGCTGTAAAGCAATACCAACAGCCTAATTTTATTATTGGACCACCTACAGGTGGAGCACCTGGATAAGTACATCCTGACCAAGCAAACATTTGTTGACCAGTGGGAGTAAAAATTGAAGATGAAGCATCCGTTGGGTCGTCCGACATTTCAACGGAATAAAATTGGGACCCATATCTAATGTCATGACTGAGCAGCGTACTGTATTGGTTGGTATTAGAATTGGGGTTAAATGCCAATACACGGGCAATAATATTTATCGTCCATTCTGTGTGGCAAAAATACATAGAACCCGGCACCTGTACCCAATTGCCTGGGCGGAAGCGCAATGCCTTATTCGGTGCTCCACTACAATCGGGCACGGGTACACAACCTATTACTGTACCATCATGTCCATTTCCCGATACGTCTGTTGCTATAGCAAAGGCGTTTGTGAAATCCCAGTGAGCCCGCAAATAATACGGTCCTTGAGCCTTTGCCTGATTAACTCCCATGCACAACGCAAGTGCCATTAAGAGCATTACATAAATCGAT
>JBDTKK010000316.1:0-4329 GCA_039935335.1 Chitinophagaceae bacterium | reverse complement strand
AGAAGTCTGATTCCACGCCTGCCATGCGTCCTGCTTTTATAGAAGGCTGATAAAAATCTAAGACAACCGAAGTAAGGTTCTCATTGCTGCAAAGCGCGGTCAGCAATAGCGGACTTGATTTGTCAATTTCCTTCGTTATGACTAATGGCTTGTGCTGGCGTTTACCTGTTGGGAGGCCCGAGGCAGGATCCCGAGGAGAAATAATCTCGTGCGATGCTGCCTTCACCATGATAGACCCTTCACGCCCTTTTTGCGTGACGCTACCCTTGATTTCTCCTTGTTTTTGCCCCTTTAGTTTGAGGTATGCATTTAGTGCCATAGTGTTTGGTTTTTTGATTTAGGATTTTAAAGTTTACAAAATAGAATTAATCCCCCGAAAATCATAATCCTAGTTGTTCAAGGCTCATTTCTAGCACCTTAAATCCAAGCCTCGCCATTTTCTGTGGAATTTTTTAAGGTCAAAAAAATGCTTTAACATTTCCAGGTATAGTAATCCTGAAATTTCCGCGTTTACTTTGCATCACAAAGCACTTTCCATGCAAAGCACTCATCCTTCAGGCGAATCCCGGCAAGCCCTCAACGACATCAAAGACATCCGTGGGATTATGGAGCGCTCTACAAAGTTTCTATCGCTTAGTGGTATGAGCGGCATCTGGGCTGGAGCCATTGCGCTGCTTAGTGCTGGCATCGCTTGGAAGCTGGATTTATCTTATTATTTCCATACAAGGATGAACGATGCAACCCCATATAGGAACGACTTTCAGGTGATTTTGTTAGCCTTATTCACTTTCTTTACTGCCTTTGCAGGCGCCTTCTATTTCACTTGGGAAAAAGCACACAATACAAGCCAAAGCATGTGGACTAAAGCCTCCCGCGAGCTGATGCGGCAGGTGGCTATTCCGATAGTTGCCGGTGCTATTTTCTGTATAGCCTTTCTCCATTATGACTCGTACATTTTTATTGCACCAACCTGCCTAGCCTTCTACGGACTTGCATTAGTAAATGGTAGCAAATACACCCTTGGAGAAATTCGCTGGCTGGGATATTCGGAGATTATCTTAGGCTGTATTGCGTTGTTCGTGCCGTATTATGGACTACTCTTTTTGGCCATCGGCTTTGGCATTTTGCACATCATTTACGGTATTGCGATGTGGACTAAATATGACCGCGCCTAAAATCTCCTAAACTTTGCGCTACGCCTAGGCAACATCATGCAACAAGCCATTTCCCAGCTCAATAAAATCTTTGATAGCCGCATCCGCATCGGCATCATGAGTGCATTGGCTGTGGAA
The DNA here is from genome assembly GCA_039935335.1 of Chitinophagaceae bacterium. Taxonomy (GTDB): domain Bacteria; phylum Bacteroidota; class Bacteroidia; order Chitinophagales; family Chitinophagaceae; genus UBA1952. Next base: position 3,037 of record JBDTKK010000316.1, on the reverse strand, counting down.
GACAATCATTCCTTCAACGACCTTAAAGCCCTGCTGGACCTGACGGACGGCAACCTGGCTTCTCATCTCAAAACCCTAGAAGACAATAATTACATCAAGGTGAAAAAAGGCTTCATTGGCAGGAAAACGAACACCCTCTACTCCATTACTAAAGTTGGTGACAAAGCCTTCCGCGCTCACTTGGATGCCCTTGAATCTATCATCAAATCAATCGGCTAAACCTTTTTTTTGCTCAATTAACTTTGAAAAACAAAGCACTTTCTAAAACAAAATCTCTTTAAAAATTAAAACCAAAAACAAATAACCATGTCTCAACCAACTTCCTTTCTCGAAAAAAATCGCCTCATCATCAAAGGCTTTCTCATCGGCACACTCATCCTGCTCATGCTCATCCCGGCAGCACTAATTGGCAATCTAGTAAACGAGCGAGAAGCAAGGCAGGCGCAGGTTGTAGCCGAAGTGAGTAGCAAATGGGCGAATGCACAAACTGTAATCGGCCCTGTTTTAATTGTCCCGTATTTATATAGCTACAAAGGCGAAAATGATAAAACCATTACGGTGAAAAAAATGGCACATTTCCTGCCGGAGCATCTTCATATCACAGGAACAGTACTGCCCGAAGTGCGTAAAAGAAGCCTTTATCAGGTGACGCTCTACCGCTCCGACCTCAAGCTGGACGGCGATTTCGCCCCACTGCCGCTGGATAATCTCGGCATAGAACCGGGAAGTCTTTTGCTCAACGAAGCCCGCATCGTGTTCGGTATTGATGATGCCCGAGGCTTGGAAGAAGAAGTGAGCTTACATTGGAACGATAGCAGCCAAAAGCTTGAAGCGGGCATGCCGGACAATGGTGCTATCAAGGCAGGCTTGTCTGCGCCTGTCACCCTCAACCCTGCGCTGGGCAACACTTTCAGCATTTCGCTCAAATTGCGCGGCTCTGAAAACCTATATTTTACTCCAGTCGGCAAAACCACTGAAGTTGCCCTTCAATCTCCATGGCCGCACCCTGCTTTTGATGGTAAATATTTGCCCGACACCACTGCGTCCGTCAGCGACAAGGGCTTCAAGGCACATTGGAAAGTATTGGCTGTGAGTCGCACATTTCCACAAGCCTGGACAGGCATTCCAGTAGATTTAGCCAGTGCCAGCTTTGGTGTGCGCCTAATTCAGCCGGCAGACGGCTATGCCAAAACCGAGCGTTCAGTGAAGTATGCGATACTTTTTATCGCGCTTACATTCATCGTTTTCTTCTTCTTAGAAATTCTGCAAAAAAGGCAAGTTCATCCTTTGCAATACCTGCTCGTAGGCTTTGCCTTATGCATTTTCTATACGCTGCTTCTTTCCATTTCTGAATACACAAGTTTCAACACGGCGTACGTTGTTGCTGCGCTGGCAACCGTTAGTTTGATTGGCCTTTATGTGCAAAATATTTTCCAAAACAGGAAGACAGCGTTCGGCTTCAGTATCGCGCTGGGCGGGCTTTACAGCTATATTTTCATCCTCATTCAGCTCGAAGATTACGCTTTGCTCTTCGGCTCCATCGGGCTGTTTCTAATTCTAGCTGTGTTGATGTATTTCTCAAGGAAAATAGATTGGTATGGCGGAGTGCGACAAGAGGAAAACGATGAACCTACATCGAACGTCTCGGACTAAATCTTCCCCTTTTCAACCCCAAATCAACTTTCATTCCGCAGCTATTTTGCCTTTGGCTGCGGAATGTTTTTCCTTCTTCTTCAAAAAAAAGTTTCTATGCTAACAATGTATCGGCAGCATCGCAACCTGTTTGTAGGACTGACAATTCTAATTGTTCTACTCGGTTGCAGCATGCTTTTTCATCACAATTTCCACTTTGGCTTTCTGTTCTGGAATATACTTTTAGCCATTCTTCCTTTACTCATTTCTTCCAAAATTGTGGCCACTAAACGGCGTGCATATCGCTACTTTTTTGCGGCGCTTTGGTTGCTTCTTTTCCCCAATGCGGCCTATTTGGTTACAGATATCACTCATCTGCAAAGCAGCGCTGGTAGCGGCTATTGGCTAGATTTGGTTATTCTTTTTAGTGCTGCGCTATTTGGTATTTCAGTGGCTGCAAAATCACTTCATCAAATGGAGATTTGGTATCGTAGTTTTCTATCGCCGCGCCTCAGTTTCGCGCTCAGCATTGTTTTACTACTTCTGAATGGATATGGGATATATTTAGGGCGCGTGGAGCGCTGGAATACACTTACCCGACCAATGATAACCGATACAAAAAATCAAAAAAGAATAATGGAAGATAGTCGCCAATGAAGGCATTGACCTTACTCTATCCTACACCTGGCCTTTCAAAGGACTGGGTTATCAGCAGTGATTCAATCACAGTAAAAATGGAGCAAAACAAACACTCAGAACGGGAAAGCAGATAGCTGCCAATTGTTGACTTATCTTCAAAAAAGTTAAAACTCGATGTAGAGTCATTATCTATGTTTGGGAGCGTATTTCTTCTTTTATTTTTCATAGATTTGCACCGTAATCTACATTTTAATTCAAAAATCGTCCACATATAATATGAAAAATATATACCTCCTTGTATTTTCCCTATTCTTTTTCGTCCACGCGGCATTTTCACAAACAAATCCTCCTCAAGCACCTGGGAAAGAGGAACTTGGTATTGATATTAAGCCAACTTTATTTTCATTTACATTGGACAAAGGCGAAAAAGGAGTTAAGACCGTAACTATCGCAAATGGTAAGACTTTACCGATACAATTAGCTTTCTATCTAGGTGATTGGATACGTGACTCGCTAGGTGAGCATAAATATTTCCCAGCAGGTTCGCAGGCTAAATCCTGCGCCCCCTGGGTTAAATTAAGCAGGGCATTTATTGAAGTACCTGCGAATGGCACAGCATCATTCGATATGACATTAACTGTTCCTGACTCTGCCAAAGCTGTCGAATCCATGCGTTGGGCGATGTTATTTGTAGAATTCGTTAGTGAAACCAAAGCACCAAAAGTAACAGGTAATCAGGTTGCTACAAATATGATACGTAAGCAGC
>JBDTKK010000315.1:0-17198 GCA_039935335.1 Chitinophagaceae bacterium | reverse complement strand
GACCAGTTCCCAATACAATAGCCGTGAAAGTTGCACCAGTGTGATATTTGCTCAAAAAGTTCTTCGTTTCTTCAATTGCCTTCAGCCAATCCTGATCATTCATTTCTTGCTTCCTTTTTTAAGAATTACACTAAAGGTATTGGCTCCATCGTTCTAAGCTTTTGCGGAAAAGCGAAAAAAATATTGGCTGCTAACTTGCCTCAATAGATGAACCATAATTTCAAGAAAAATGCTTTAATCCTTTTTGCCAGGAAGCTGGAATTGGGAAAGGTGAAGACTAGGCTTGCGGCAACTTTGGGAGAAGAAGAGGCTCTTGAAATTTACGGTCGGCTTTTGGGTCATACGCGTACTGTAGCAAGGGTTTCCAACTGTGATGTTCATGTTTTTCTAACGGAATTAATTGGCGATGATTTTTGGATAGAATTCAATACGCACCAACAGATCGGACTCAACTTGGGACAAAAAATGCAGCATGCCTTTGAACTCGTCTTTGAACTTGGCTATGAGAAGCTGATTATCATAGGAAGTGATTGCCCAGGCATTACTCCTAGGCATGTGAAGAATGCAATTGAATCTCTAAATAAAGTTGATGTTGTCTTTGGTCCAGCATTAGACGGCGGCTACTATTTAATGGGCATGAAGCAAGTTTTACCAAGACTTTTTCAAGAAGTAAATTGGAGTACCAGTTCCGTCCTTTTTGAAAGTCTAAATAGGGTAGAGCAAGCAGGGAAAACGTATGTTCTTCTTGAGCCGTTAAATGATTTGGACGAAGAAAAGGACATTCCCGAAGAATGGCGTTGATAGGGAGTTTCAGCTTCCTTTTCGATGCGCAATGTTCAAATAAAGTGAGAGCCAATAGAACCAAATCCACCAAAGGATTCTTTCAGCTCGGGCAATAATAATTCGTGGCTTTTTCTTCTGAATTCCTTTGATGATTTTGGCTGCGCAATCGACCACAGGAATGCCGTAAAGTTGACCTTCGTCCATGTTCCCAAAAGCACTTCCATCCTTAGTAATAGCCGAATAGGAAATGGGCGTATGAATGCGACCCGGATACGCAATCGTTGTCGATAGATTAGGGATACTTCTTTCGGTTTGCAACGTTTCGAAAAATCCTTTCATAGCGTGTTTCGCCGCAGCGTAAGCGCTCCTTTGAGGAAAGCCCATAAGTCCAGTCATGCTACTGATGGCAACAAGTTGACCGCCTCCATTTTTCTTGAAATGCGGAAGCAAATACTTCGTGAGGGCAATGGGAGCAAAATAGTCGAGCTCCATGATTTGGCGGCCAATTTCAATACTCGTTTCATGGGTCAAAGCCCTTTGTGTGACACCGGCATTATTGATAAGGATATCAATTTGTCCAAAAGCCTGAATCGCTTTCTGGCAAAGGGTTTCAATTGTTTCTGGTTTTGATAGGTCTGCTAGTAACAACTGGCAATCTGCACCAAGGTTGTCGCATGTTTCGGCGATTTTTTGAAGAGCTTTTTCGTTTCTGGCTGTTAGAATTAATCGGGTTTTTAAAGGTGCTAATTGCCGCGCCAATTCCGCACCAATACCCGAGGAGGCACCAGTAATCCAAATGACTTTCTCTTCGAAAAATTCCATGCTTATTGCTTTGGGTGCTGAATCATGGCATAATAAGTCTGCCGGATTTCCGATGACGAAACGCCATTCTTAAACATTTTGAAGGCTTTCAGGTTGGCTTTTTGAACCCGCAGCCAAGAGTTTTGGTCATACTTCCTGGCACTAACTAACACGTCTTTTTGAATGACTTTATAGGGCGCAATTTCTCGTGCACGCAATACCAAATCATACTCTTCCATGATGGCGAAATCTTCATCATAGCCACCCAATCTTTCAAAGAGTTCTTTTTCAATAAATAGTGTTTCATCGCCGCCGCTCACCCACAATTTATCAAACTTCGTGAACCAAGAATTTATCTTCAACATCAATTTTGGAGAATCAAACCGAAAGCGGAAACGCCCCATGGGAAAGCCTTCCAGCGAAGCCTGTTCTATGTCATCAGCGAATGTTGCCGGAGGAAGAGCATCGCCATGTACAAAATACAACATGTCCGCCTGAGCCATTTTTGCTCCAAAATTCATCTGAAATGCACGACATTTCTTACTGACTTCAAACACAATTGCGCCTTCTTCTTTTGCTATAGCAACCGTTTCATCGGTGCTTCCTCCATCAACCACTAGAATCTCTAATGCTGTGGACTTCGACTGTAGTCGCCGGATACATTGCCTAATGTATTGAGCTTCATTCAGCGTTGGGATGATTACACTAATCTCCATCAATCTTGCTTTTGAAAGGCTTTACGATTGTTTTCAAAAAAAGTTTTGCTCGGCAAAATAAAGGCTTACGGATTGGAGGGCTTTTTGTTTTTTCAACGATTGATTTTTATGCGACGAAATTATCAGAATGCCTCGCCAACTGTAAAGTATATGCCGCTGGAACCTTGTACCAGTGCATAATCCAGCCGAAGATTGAGATGGTCTTTCCGGACGATATTAAAACGAAGGCCTGCACCAAAGGAATATTTTGAATCATTCAGTCGAAGAAATTTCGGTTCATTCCCAAGTGCTGCTACGTCACCAAACACAACTCCTCCAAATCGCCACCAAATTGGGAAACGCATTTCTGCTTGAAGCACAGCCATATTCTTATCGATATACCGCCCCTCATAATAGCCCCGCATTTGCTTGTTGCCACCCATCAAGGATTGTTGCTCAAAGGGAGCATCGCCTGTTACGAAGCTGTTGAAACTATTCAGCGCGAGGATTATTTTAGGGTGCAGTGGAATATAGTGGGCAACATCCAGCACGTAGCGGTTGAAACTATGGTCGCCACCCAAAACCGCTCCATTGGTTATCCAGCTCGCAATCGCGTACCAACCCTTGGATGGGAAAAGTACGGAATCACGGGAATCAAAGATTAGTTGTGGTCCCAGGCCAACACTGCGACTGCCGCGGTTTCCAGGGATTTCGTCATTTGCAAGCGGCCCTGATTTTGCTGTGTCTTTGATGGCATAATCTTCGAATTGTGAGGTAAATCCTACGTAGAGTTTCGGGAAAAGTTTTCTATCAAGATTGAGTTTGATACGCGGATAGTTGACGGAATAAAGTACTTCAGGCATTTCATTTACGCCGATGCCAAAGAATTTGTAGCTGTATTTATAATAGCCCGCTTCGCCGAAGGCATACCATTTTGCATTATCATAGAAAATCGAGAAATTGACGTAGGTCAATATCTGCTTGTTCTGGGTATAGGCTGCGCCCAGCGTCGCGGACGAAGGCCGGATATTTAAGGAATCGGCTTTGAATCTAAAAGTAGCTGTACCCGCAAGTCCGCCAGCAAGGCGGGTTTCAGGGGAGTAATAAACAACTGGAAACGGAAATGCCTGGAAACGTTTTTTCTCCCCAGTTTGGGCAATTGCACTGTTTCTGAAAGCTTGGTTTAGTAACAATAGTCCTAGAAGTAAACATTGTTTCATGAAGTTCCTCCTTTAAAAGTTGTACTCGATTCTAACCCTGACGGTTGCATCTACGGAAAGAGGGGGTGGAATGGTTTTATTAATTTCTATTCTAGGTGCAAATAACTATGATTATGAAGTCACTTTTGTCTTTCGCTTTTGTAGCAGTTTCTATTACTTTTATGAGCTGTCAAAATAGCGAATCAGGTATAGGAGAAATGAAAGGAGGTCGCTCCACTTCGATTCAAACGATGAATGATAGTGCTATCATGGGCGAGAGTCCTTTTGGAATTACTAACGCGAGTAAAGATGTGTTATCAGAGCTAAGCTACGCGATGCTTTCAGCGAATTTTGTGGATAGAGCCATTCACAATGAAGACGTGACCAAGCATCTGGCAATTTTCAAATCTATGAATCCTGATAAGCTTGAAGATCAATTGAAAACGGACGCACTTAGGCGCTGCTTCTGGATTAATGTTTACAATGGTTACACGCAATATTTTTTAAAGAAAGACCCATCGTTATACAAGAAAGATCGTAGTGATTTTTTCAAGAAAGACCAGATTGAGATTGCTGGATTTACAATCAATATGAATGATATTGAACACGGTGTTTTACGTCGGGGAGCAACAATTTGGAGCAAAGGTTATATCCGCATTCCTTTTCGCAACGAGTTTGTCCGCAAGTTTAAAGTGGATAAAGTAGATTGGCATATTCACTTCGCATTAAACTGTGGAGCAAAAAGTTGCCCGCCTATCTGTGTGTATCTTCCAGAGCGGGTTGACGAGCAATTGGACAAAGCAGCAGCTTCCTATTTAAAGAAGGAATGCAGCTTCAACAAGAAAGATAATTCCGTAAAAGTTCCTGCTCTTATGACCTGGTTTTCGGCTGATTTTGGCGATACGAACGCGAAGCTTGATATTTTGAGGAAATACGGCATCATTCCCGCTGATTCCAATCCATCTATCGATTATAAGGATTATGACTGGGATATGGATATTGTGAACTACAAGCAGTTCTAAGCCACGATAGGCAACGGTTTCAGAGCTTTGGCTCGGACTTATTTAAGGGTTTTTTTTGCGGTTCTCTTTGCAAAGAAATATCCCAAAGAATAGCTGCAATTAGTATGAAATATTCCAGAAGAAGCTGCACGTTACTGACTTCGTAAGGAAGTGAGCGATAGGTATAGTAGCTACCCACAATCATCACTGACCAGATGACAGGAAATTTGAGATTACTAAAGACAGAAAGACCGATTAGGGGAACAATATACCAGGGATGAACAACAGCCGCGAAGGCAAAATAAATGCCGAGAATTATGCAGAAGTGTTTTGGGAAATCGGCTGCTGTAAAGCCTTTCATCGATTTCAAGGAATACAGCAGGATGAGGATGCCACTGCAAAGTCCGAGTAGTGGCGCAATCAATTCCTTGTATTTATAAGGTACCAAAAGCTTGCTAAAAACGAAATAGACACTTCCATTAAACTCGAAATGATTGAAGTAAAGCCCCATACTGCTACCGGCATGAAACACTAATTCTTTGTTTACAAACGGAAACCAACTAAGGAGAAATAGGCAAGCAGAGATAAGGAAGAAAGGAAGCCCTCTTCGAAAGCCCATCCAAAAGAAAATGAGCGGTACAAAAACTAGAGGCAGAAGTTTGGTATCAACGGAGGCACTAAAAGAAATTGCAGCCAGCCAGAACCATGTGTTCAAAGGCAAAGCGGTACTTGTTGGTGTTTCCTGATTATGCTTCTTGATGCCATAGAGCTTGTCTAGGGAATAAATCGCAGCCAGTACAAAGAACAAAACGACACCCTCGTGATGCACATTTCCACAAAGTTCTGCTATCACCAAAGGGTTTAGTGCATAGAGCAAAGCCTTGTTGGGAGAGAGTTTCCAGCGATTGCAAATTTTAATTAGCAACGAAATTGTTCCGCATTCTCCAAGAAAGATGAAGGATTTCAAGACGACAACATTCCAATAAATGCTGTCTGGAGAAAGCCAAGAAGCAAAAGCAAACATGCCTTGAAGCACGGGCGGATATACCGTGAAATAGTGTTGGGAATTGAGTGCATTGTATAATGCCAAATCGGCAACGTTTGAACCTGGAAGCCCGCCTTTTATCAATTCAGAGGGAAGATGGATGAAGGGGTTAAATCCTGCCGCGCTAAGTCTTCCATCCCACACGAATCTTGCCCAATCATCAGAAAGCTGCGGAACGGAAAATACCCAAAGAAGGCGCAGGGCAAGGCTTCCAGCGAGTAGCCATTTCAATTCTTTGCTGCTCCATTTTTCTTTTACAAACAACAAATAGATTAGAAACAATCCACCAAAAAGCCCAAAGAGTTGCAGACTCTCATTCCTTTTTGTGAAGTAAGCGAGAGCAATATGGCCACAGAAGGTCAAGAGAATAAGTAGGCCAAGCTTTAGTCTGCGATTCACGCTACAAATATTTGAAGATGGTCGTGATAATCTTGTAGCCCGCCATTACTGTGCCTTTCACCGTTCCGCTAATTTTTGAATGTCCTATTCGCGCTCTATAGCTCACGGGAACTTCTGCTATTTTCATCTTTTGCTTTGCCGCTTTGAGTTGCATTTCCACCGTCCAGCCGTAGGTCTTGTCTTTCATATCCAGCGCCAGCAATGCATTCCAGCGAATTGCTCGAAAGGGACCCAGGTCGGAGTAACGCGCATTGTAAAGCAATTTCATTAGTCTTGTAGCAAGCCAATTTCCGAAGATTTGTTGTGGTTGCATGCTGCGTTTTGCACGATTTCCTAATGCCCGTGAGCCAATGACCATGTCCATTTCATCTTCAAGAATAGGCGCAATGAGCTTAGAGATTTCCTCGGGATAATCGGAATAATCAGCATCCAGAAAGACGATAATGTCCGGATTTAATCCTTGTTCTTTGACAAATTCAATTCCCTTCAGACAAGCATTTCCATAACCCTGAGTTGGTTCATCCACGACGGTTGCTCCCGCTGTAAGCGCCTGTCGGCGCGTGTTGTCGGACGAGTTGTTGTTGGCAACGATGATGGCGCTGACCAACGATTTTGGGATATCCGCAATCACTTTCGCAACGGCATTCTCTTCATTGAATGCAGGAATGATGACGACTATTTTTGGATTTTTCTTATCCATTTTGCTTTTAAACGCAAGGAAGCTTAGTCGCGAAGTAAACCTGTAAGTTCGGGTTGGTCTTTAATTCGGCCATCAGTAGAATTGTTTTCCAATTTTAGAACTCCACGCGGACAAACCGATGCGCAAACGCCACAACCAACACAGGAAGCACGCACAATGTTTTGTCCCTTTTGGGCGTAGGAGCGCACGTCAATTCCCTGTTCGCAATAGGTAGAGCAATTACCGCAAGAGATGCACTGGCCACCGTTTGTTGTGATTCTAAACCTTGATTTGAATCTTTGAATAATGCCCATGTAGGCCGCAAGCGGACAACCAAACCGACACCATACACGATTGCCCATCAATGGATAAAAGCCAACACCTACGACACCGGAGAAAATCGCACCAATGAGGAAGCCATAGGGTTTTTGAAACCAATGGTAGATGTCTAGGCCGAAGATTTGACTGGCGCCCGAAAAGTATCCGTAGAGCACCGCAGCGGTCATTATGGTCACGAAAGCGAGCACGCTATGAATGAGCCAACGCTCAATCTTCCACGCGTACATTTTCTTGCTGGATAATTGCCGAAACGGGTCACCCGCAGTTTCAGCAAGGCCACCACAGCCGCATACCCAACTACAATACCAACGCTTACCCACAAAGTAAGTGATGATGGGGGCAACCAGAGCAAACATCGCGATACCAACAACGAGGTAAAACATTCCCAGCCCGCCACTGGAGCGCATCGCATCCAAGTTGTAGCCGTATCCAAAGGAATAATTTAGTGGCCAAAACAACTTGATGTCTTTGTTGAAATACGCTCCGCCATGCTGTAAACTGGAAAGGATTTCTGGTATGAAATAGGCGAAGATTAGTTGACAGCCCACAACCACCAGCGTGCGTATTGTATGGTATCGATTGCCTCGATATTTAAAGAGAAATTTGATGCCCATGGAAAGAACTGCAAGAGAATAAAGTGTTCCATACATGAACCATTGGCTGGCCGGGCTACCACTAAACAGCCTGCTTATGGGGTCGAAAAGATGAACCAAGCCAGTGTTAGGTATATTCTTTTGGACATCGCCTAACCCGAGGTATTCAGGCCACCAATATATTAGGACATAGAAGCCAGTCAGCAGTATCCCAATCATCCATCCTACAATACCTCGCGCTGTTAAGTTACTTTGCCAGACACCATTGTTTTTAACGCCTTTTGGTTGATGAAGGTATTTCTCAGCGGCATACAAGCTCGTGCCACCTACTATCCCAACAATTGCTGCACCAATAAACCATCCAGTATGCGAAAACGTGACACCCGCAAGGGCTATTAAGAGTATGAGCAAGCCGATGGAAGCTAGTGCCAGCCCGACTTTTGCGAGTACACCGACCCCTGTAGGGTGGGGTTGTGCTATGGATAAACTTGGCGTATCGGTAATCATGATTCTCGTCTTTTAGAAGGTTCTATTTTAGATTAGTGAGGTTGCTTTGCTTGATAGAGGGATGATCTTTGTACCATATTGATTGTTGTAAGCATTCAGGATTGCCTGTTCGTGATGAACCGAAAATTCGGGGTCAAATTGAGCCTGCGAAAGGCGTGCTAGCACATAGGGCAAATCACGCTTATCACGTAGCCACAAATCCAGAACATCGTGGCGTAGGCGCATCCCAAATACATTGATGCCTTGGAGTGTTTTCAAGCGTTTGTCAAATGCCGCGCGGAAGGAAATTTTTCCCTCTGGATGTTCCCAATAGAAATGTTCGACATTCTCCTCGAGTATCGGTTTCACGATACCATAGGTTTGGAATTCGATGTCGAGGAATTTTGCTGAATTGAACCAAGGGCCAGGCCTGTAGCGGGTTTCATTGCCGCATATTGTTTTGGCCAGCGTCTCGCCATGCATTCGTCCTGTGTACCAAACTTGCTCTACGGTCTTCCTCCCTTCTGGTGCATTTCTGTATTGTGTACAATCGCCAATCGCATAGACATTAGGTATTGAGCTAGCCATTTTCTCGTCCACAAGTATGCCTCTGTCCGTCTCAATTTCGCAGCCTTTTATGAAGTCAATATTGGCAGAAACCCCAATGGCAATGCCTACGAAATCGGCATCAAATCTTCTTCCACCCTTAGTAATTATGTAGTTGACTTCGCCATCTCCATTCAGGTCATGGATACTTTCAAGCTCTGCTTCCGGGATCAATTTCACGCCATGCTCTGCAAGGTGCCGGCCTATCATCGCGGCCTCTTCGTCTGGTAAAACACCATTCCAAAAGAGCTTTTCCCGAATGATCATTTTTATCTGGACACCGCGACTGCTAAGCATCTCGGCCATTTCAATACCTATCAAACCGCCGCCCACAATCACGGCTTTTTTTATGTCATTCGTAGTTTTTTCCATCAACTCCAAGTCTTGCAGCGAGTACAATCCCTGTACATTTTTTAAGTCTTTTCCTGGAACGTTTAGGGTATTACTTTTTGAACCTGTCGCCAATACAAGTATATCGTAGGGAATTGCTGTAGTCTTTTCGAGCGTCAGCAATTTTGCTGTTGTGTCCACTTTTGTGACGTGGTCATGCACTAAATCAATCCGATTCTTTTTCCAAAACCAATCTTCATAGGGCTTGATATGGTCGAGCTTCATGTGGCCCATATACACGTACATCAGTGCCGTGCGGGAGAAGAAGTGCTTTGATTCCGACGAGATAATTGTGATTCTGATTGAGGAATCGAGCTTGCGTACTTCTCTTGCACAGGTGACACCCGCTATACCATTCCCGATAATTACAAGATGCTTCGCCATGGTTCTTTAGCGTTGTTCGTTTAGCGACCAATCGTAGTCCTTGTAGCTAATGTCGGCATTGCTATTGAGCTTGATCGGCGCATACTGATTAATGAAGGCAATTACGCTTCCGCTCTTAGCTTTAAAGTCTCCCGCAAACCATTTGAAGTACGAAGAAAGGTCGGCTTTGCTGGCCGATGTGAAGGTGTTTTTTGCAGGATTAGCCATGAACTTTTTGGCCTGATCGTTCAGTTGCTCATTGAGCTTTTCTCCAGTGTAGGCTTCATTTCTAAGCCTTGCACAGCTTCGCGAAGCGCACACAATTGCAAAGTGAATGCGTGGATCGTTAAAGTCTTTTCTGAGAATTTGATTCTCAATTTCGTCGAGCTTATAACTCACTCCGCCAATTTTAAAAAACTTGATTTGCCAAGGCGTGCTGACACGATAAATCTTAATTGCAGGCCCAATGTCCTTAATGCTTTTCACGGGATAATGGTCTATGATTAATTTAATAGTAAAGGCGTTGTAAGCATTAATCCAATAGGCTTCTTTATCCTTGGATGACCATGATTTTTGTGGTGGATTGGCGCTTAGTTTGTCTAAATATTTTTGGAATTCAGCCTTGTCTTTAGTGATGCCTTTATAGTTTACCCAGCCGGCATCGTTCACGTATTTTTTAAGGATTTTGTCCCAGTCGCTATGCGATGGAACGGCTGCCTGAAGTGCGCTGTAGCTGCCAAAGGCTATGAGTAAAATGCCTAGAAGTGTGAGCCGGAAATGTTTCATGATTTTGGTGGTTGTGAATAATTCCATTTACGCAGCAAGTGCGCTAATGGATTTCCTAAAATGATAAGACTGCCTTTTCATCAGGTATTGGAATGCCTTGTTGTTGTGCGGCTACAGTCCATAGAATTTCGTAGTTGTCCCAGATTCCGGTACTAGATAATTCCCTTCTTCGTTTTTTTCTTGGAGGAAATCCTTTACACCTTCTGCGCCGTTAGGGATAGAAACAAAAAAGCCTTCCCAAATGGAAAGGCTTTCAAAAAATGTTGTCTTGAACTAATGTGCTTTGGCTGGACTCTTTGCACGTGCTTCGCGAACAGATTTCGCATGTGCAGCAGATTTAGCTGCACCAGCTTCTTTGTTGGCTTTGTAGCGCATGTCTGGCTGGCCATCCTTGCGAACCTTGGCGGTAGTAGGAGCCGCTGCTTTGTTTTCTTTAAAACGGCGGTCTGGAGCGCCGCTTTTTGTAACATGTGTAGTTGTTGTCGCTTTTGCTTTTGCTGATTTTGAAGCCGGAGCAACGGTTTGAGCGTTTGCATTAGCGAGGCCGAGCATTATGAATGCGGCCACAAAAAGGATGAGTTTTTTCATTGGTGTTTGTTTTGAATTTCATGCAAAGTACTATTTTGTTTGACGAAGTTTCTGAACAGATTTCCAAGGGTTCATCCTCTAATATTGTCTCAGGAAAATTTAATCAAATTTCATTGACATGTGGCTACTTTATGCTCTTCTCTCTGCTGTATTTGCCGCGATGGTGGCTATTCTTGCTAAGATTGGCATGCAAGGGGTTGATAGCGATATCGCAACTGCTATCCGCACTGTCGTGATTTTATTCGTGGCTTGGGGGCTTGTTTTTGCCCGCGGACTTACAAGTCAAGTACATACATTGACTACAAAAAACTGGACTTTTCTGGTGCTTTCAGGCGTTGCAACGGGTCTTTCCTGGATCTTTTATTTCCGCGCATTAAAGATTGGTGAAGTGGCCCAAGTGACTCCTATCGATAAGCTAAGCGTAGCCATGGCTATTGTACTTGCCTACTTTTTTTTAGGAGAAACTCCATCGCTGAAAGTAATGCTGGGCGCAGGTCTGGTGGTTATTGGTGCTTTGGTAATTGCGCTTTGATATAAACGGAGACACTTTATTTTTTCCCAAAAATTTCTGTCTGGTGTGCAATGCTTTCCATGTGTACTGCATTTAGAAATTGCTGGATAAATGTTTCATTCAAGCCCAATTTATTCCCCTCCGATTTCATTCTTACAAGTATGCTATTCCAGCGTGCAGTCTGTAAAATGGTGATGTTTTGCGCTTTCTTGTAGTTTGCAATTTCCTCAGCCATTTTCATCCTTTGCCCAAGCAATTGAATAATTTCATCATCGAGGCCGTCAATGGCATGGCGCAACTTTTCAAGAGCAGCATGATATGCCGGACTTGGCGTGTCTTCTTTCCGCCAAATAATGGCTGAAAGTAGCGCGGAGAGTGCATTTGGCGTAAGTTGCTGCGCTGCATCGCTCCAAGCTTCGTCAGGGTTTGGATGGCTTTCTATCATCAGCCCATCATAGTCCAAATCGATGGCTTTTTGAGCCACAGCAAGAAGTGTATCCCGTCGCCCACAGATGTGGGATGGGTCATTAATAAAAGGTAGTTCATCATGCCGCCGTTTCATTTCTATCGCAAGATGCCACATGGGCGCATTTCGAAATGAAGTATTCCCATAGGATGCGAAGCCGCGATGGATGAGTCCGATGTCTTGAATGCCTGATTTAGCTACTCTTTCCACTGCGCCAGTCCACAGGTCAATATCCGGATGAATTGGGTTTTTTATAAAAACCGGAATAGCTACACCACGCAGCGCATCGGCTACATCCTGCACAGAGAAAGGGTTTACGGTTGTTCTTGCACCAATCCAAAGCATATCGATGTTCGCCTTGAGTGCTAGCTCCACCTGTTTGCTATTTGCGATTTCTATACAATTGGGCAGGCCAGTAATGGCTTTTGATTTTTGCAACCATTTAAGTCCAATTTCGCCGACACCTTCAAAGGAACCAGGTCTAGTCCTAGGTTTCCAGATACCAGCGCGGAGCATATCTACTTGTCCGGTGGCGGCAAGTTGAGTAGCACATTCCAAAACTTGTTCCTCGGTTTCCGCGCTGCAAGGCCCGGCAATTACCAAAGCTTTTTTCTTTAAAATTTCAGGGACACTTTTCGCCTCAACACCTGCTTGCTCCATAGTTTGTAAAGGTAAGTTCCTGGCTTATTGTGTTTGATGATTTAGTTCCAAAATTGCAATTAAAACGCATCTTGAATATGGCGCAAATCGGCTACCACCCCGTCTTTCAGTACAATGCTAATGATATCAAATCGGGCAGTTTTGTGTTCTGGAAATTGCTCTAAAAAGGCTTCTGCCGCAAATCGTAGATGACCTTGTTTTGCTTCCGTCACCGATTCCTCCGGGAAGCCAAAGAGTAAACTGGAGCGGGTTTTTATTTCAAGGAAAACCAGAAGTCCTTTATCAACTGCTATCAAATCCACTTCTTTGTGTGCTGTCCGCCAATTGCGATGCAGGAGGCTAAAGCCTTTGGCCAAAAGATATTCTTCGGCAATTCGCTCGCCCCTAGTCCCTGTTTCTTTATTTTTGCCCATTCTCAATATCCCTATGAAAGAATTAATTGCGGCCTTCCCCGGCCAACTGGAGGAAGCGCTTCGTATCGGCCAAAGCTATTCATTTAAAGCTCCTGCTGAAATGCCCGCGAATGTAGTGTTGACGGGGCTCGGCGGCTCCGGTATCGGCGGCTCTATAGTTCAGAATTATGTTTTTGATAAGCTTAAAGTACCCTTCACGGTCAATAAGGATTACTTCCTGCCGGCCTTTGTGAATGAAAAGACTTTGGTGATTGTTTGCTCTTATTCCGGCAATACTGAGGAGACATTAATGGCCATGAAACAAGCGATGAAGGCGAAAGCTAAAATTGTGTGTATCAGCTCTGGTGGCGAGGTTCAGGCTATAGCTAACAAGAAATCTTACGACTGCATTGTAGTGCCGGGAGGCATGCCTCCACGTACTTGTGTCGGCTATTCTATCGTGCAGACTTTGTTTATTTTGAGACATTTTGGCCTTCTTAAAACAGGTTTTGAAAAGGAAGTTGCTGCTTCTATTTCTTTATTAAAAGAGGAAGAAGGAACCATGCAGAAGAAGGCTAAAGCACTTGCTGCAAAGCTTCATGGGAAGTTGATAGTTATTTATGCGGCTCAAGCTTTTGAAGGACTCGCTGTACGCGTGCGTCAGCAAATCAATGAGAATGCGAAGATGCTAGGCTGGCATGGCGCAATCCCTGAAATGAACCACAATGAATTGGTGGGTTGGAAGGAAAAAACAGATGCGCTTGGTGTCTTGCTTTTGCGCACAGAAAATGATTATGACCGTGTGCAGACTCGGATGGAAATCAACAAGAAAATCATTAGGAAATACACTGCCAATATCAATGAAGTTTTTGCGAAAGGAAGTAGCTATTGGGAGCAGATATTTTACTTCATCCACCTCACAGACTGGTTGTCGCTTTATCTCTCCGAATTGCATGGCGTAGATTCGATGGAAGTGGCCGTGATAGACCTTTTGAAAGGAGAATTAGGGAAGAAGGCACTTTGATATTTTAGGCTTTGTGGGAGCTTTTAAAGTTCGTTTCTAGAGGAACGCTCGCGCAAGGGATTGAAGTGGAAATCCTTTTTGCCCATTCGTATGTTTTCCTTTTTAGGTAGCAATCCTAGGCAAAAAGATTGGAACGGAAAGCCCGGCCACGCAGGCTGGGCGGGGCTTTGCGAGGCCAGCCTGCGTGGATGCGCCCAAAAATAAATTTTTGTTTGAAATGGTTTCTACAAAGGGTTGTGATTGCATTCTGTTTTAATTGGGATAGCACGAGAGAGAGTCTTATTCTCACCCATTTCGGATCGTTTCCCCTGGCTACAACTCCCCAGGTTGCTACCCGGGGCTACTAAAATTTGACCCCTCCGGGGTCATGAGAAAACACAGCCATTTTTCGTGTCGGCATGGTTCGTGTCTCGCCATGGTTCGTGTCTCGCCATGGTTCGTGTCTTCACGAACCATAGTGCACAAAAAAAGCCGTCACCTTTTGGCAACGGCATTCATTTCTTAAGCGATTTGTCTATTTGAATTCAGAGCTTGCCACTCCTTTATTCACAGCTATCTCAGTCAGTTTTGCATCAAATTCTTGAGGGCCAACGGCACGCTTTATTTCGTAAGGAATTTTAAATCCGTTTGCTCCCGGCACTTCCTTATAATCCATAAACTGGATGCTGACAGGCACCTCACCTTGTGGTGTTTTCTTCACGCTGTTTTGCTTCATTAGCAAGCCTGTTTTTACATCGTAATATTCCTTGCCAGCAGTGCCGTCCTTTTCTTTAGTGTCCACTTCATACTCATCGCCATTATCGCCTTTTACAACGCCCGCCACGGTACGGGTGATGCCATAAGTTTCGGGATGGAGAATGGCTTGGAGGTCTGCGCTCATCTTAGCTTCTTCCAGTTCTTCTGCGGTCATATCACGTTTCTGGCCTTGAGCTTCCATAAAGCCTTTGCCATCTGCATACACCGATTTTTGAACTGTGTTGCCATTCACTGCAACTTCACGCTTCAAGTTCTTACCATCCTGAAATTCAGAAATGCTCAGTTGCATTCCCTGACCAACGGTTGCCTGATAAACCGTCTTCACGTTTTTCACGCTATTTATCGCAGCCTCGCCACCCACTGCCGTAATGTAATTTTTACGGATGCTTTCGGCAGTAACATTTGCTGGTACAGCACTTACAGTCATTGCAACTGCAGGTTGACCGTAATTATCATAATTCGAGACAGGACCAAATTTCTCCAGCGTTTTTGCAATATCGTTACTACCCACAACTACGATGTTTGCAGTCTCTGGGTTGATATATTTTACCGCCATTTTCTGTACGTCTTCAGGCGTTACCGCCGCAAGATTTTTCAGGTAGTTTGTATAATAGTCCTTAGGCATTTTGTAGCGTTCGATATTGATGGCAAACTGCGCAACAGTTTGTGGATTTTCAAGACCAATAGCGAAGTTGCCAGTGAGGTAAGAAATGCGACTTCCTAAATCCTCTTTAGACACTAAATCCTTTCGCATCTTAGCCATTTCTACCAAAGTTTGCGTGATGGCACTGTCCGTTACCGCGTTGCGGCATTTGGCATAAGCGGTGAAATTGCCAATCAAATCATCCTGATGAATGCTGGAATACGAGCCATAAGTCCAACCATGTGTTTCACGAAGATTGAGGAACAAACGACCTTGAGAACCGCCACCGAGAATGGCATTAGCCACAGATGCTTTAATCACGTCAGGGTTGCCAGGCTTGAGTTCCAGCGGATAAGTAACATTGAATACACTTTGTACCGAAGGGTCTTTTGCCGTAAAGGCAACTTTCGTGTGCGTGTTGGATTCGGGCACTTTATAGGTGGCAACAGGTACGTCTTTCTTCTCCCATGAGCCAAAATACTTTTCGATTAAGGGCTTCACTTCAGCAAGGGTGATATCGCCCACAAGCGCCATGTACGCTACGTTTGGCCGCCAGTAGGTTTGGTAATATTTGTCGCAACGGTCGAGCGTAATATTCTCAACAGTTTTTTCTGTAGCCACTTCGCCGAAAGGATGGTTGAAACCATAATTCACCGCATCGGTTACGTTCTTGAGCATCGCGTCCGGGTTGTTTTTTGCGGCGGCAAGTCCAGATAGGGTTTGCTTTTTAAGCTTGTCCAATTCTGTTTGTTTGAAGTCGGCATTTTTAGCGATATCGGCCATCAACGCGAGCAATTCTGATTTGCTGCGCGTCAAGGATTTGCCGTACATACTTTCTTCATCAGCACGAATAGTAGCACCAATATTGTCGATGTCGAGGTCTATTTGGTCTTTGCTTTTGGTCTTGGTACCAGAAGTGAGCAATTGACCAACAATATCGTGGAAACCTGCTTGATCGCCCTGCAAATCCGGACGAATATCCAGTTCGATGGATGCAGAAACGAGGGGTACTTTATGGTTTTCTACTACAAATACTTTCATACCATTTGGAAGCGTGAAAGTTTCTGTTTTTCCGAGTTCAATTTTTGGTGCCGGCTCCGCTTTTGGACGGATGCTTCGGTCGAGTTTTTGCGCCTGCGCCGTACCGGCAATGGCAAACGCGGCTAGGAGAACGATATATTTTTTCATGACGGAATGTTTGTGAATAATGTTGCTGAAACCAGCTTTAAAGTTTTTGGAGAATTGAGTCAAATGCTTGCTGCGTGCAGATTTTGGCATTTATTTCTTATCAGCCTTTGGCAGATAATACACCACAAGGCGATTATCCTTGGTGAAGTATTTGTTGGCCACACGCTGGATGTCTGCCTTAGTTACTGCTTGGTATTTCGAGAATTCTGTGTTCACCAAATTCGCGTCTTTCTGGAAGGTATAATCAGTAGCAAGATTGGTGACAACGCCCAGTACTTTCTGGTTCTCTTCCGCCAATTGTGTTTCAGTCTGGATGAGCAACTTCTTCATTTCCTCATCGCTAAGGCCACTTTTCTGCACTTTCTCTACTTCATCTTCCATTGCTTTTTCCAACTCTTCTGGCTTTACACCAATGTTGGCAATGCCATACATCAGCATCACACTTGCATCTTCGTTGCCGGTGCCGCCCGCTCCTACATTGACGGCTTTTTGTTCTTTATCCACCACATTCTTTTGTAGGCGAGAACTATTACCATTTGAAAGCAAAGTGCTTAGCATGTCCAAAGCATAATAATCAGAGCTGCCCAATTTTGGTGTGTGGTAAGCAATAATAACCGCGGGCAATTGGATATTGTCGTAGAAATTGACACGCTTTTCGTGAGTAGAAACTGGCTCTACCGGCAAATCGCGGGAGATGTGCTCCGTGCCTTTCGGGATTGTTGCGAAGTATTTTTCGATGAGCTTTTTAGTTTGCGCTTCGTTGATATCGCCGCCGATAACGAGTACTGCGTTATTTGGAACATAA
>JBDTKK010000314.1:0-6799 GCA_039935335.1 Chitinophagaceae bacterium | reverse complement strand
ACAGATCAGAAAGCAGTTCTCCTAATGAGTACTCTTCATGTTACCGGAAACAATGGTTTCCAGCGAATACCTTTTAGCCTTATCGCAAAGAATGTCGATATGGCATCTGGGACAATTTGTAATCATCCTGAAGATAAGAATGTTGCCATTCTTGAACGCCACAAGGCAATCAGGGAAGAGAGGATGGCTGCAATGTTAGATAACATCAAGAAAGGGGACAATTTCAGGTACCAGTTTTCCAATGCTTGGAGAAATAGCTATGTTTCTTTTATCCATCATCCAGAGCAACTGCCTTGTATCGAACAATACAATTGTTCCCTATATTACGAAGTCAGCACGGAATCATCGAGAGAAATCCTATTCAACACGCCTGATGGATTTTTTCAGTATGGAATCGATAAAGGATTCCTTAAAAAGATAGACTATAATCTGGTTGCATTGGTAGCATTTGAAGACAGTATGGTTAAAGTGAAATATTATATTACATGATTGTATGGTAGCAATAAGGATGATCTTTGCAAAATTGCAATCATCAACTGGAAGAGTACAAAAGGAGTATTAAAACGCAACATGATAAAAGGAATAAAATATGCATTTTCAAAATAAGGGAGAGATTTTCAACTTTTTCATAGCAAGTGTATTATGGTTTTCATTTTTACCAACTTTGCTCTATGCACAGCAAAAAGACAGCGCTTCCTTATTAAGCCAGGCTACTCTCGAAAATTGCATCCAATACGCCTTACAGCATAATCCTGAACTGCAGAATGCAAAGATTAATGAAAATATCACAGAAACAATCATCAAAAGTAAACTGGCCGACTGGTATCCGCAGATAGGCTTTAATTATAATCTACAACATAATTTTCAGTTACCGACGGTCAATTTTAATGGAAATATTACGCACTCTGGAACCAACGATGCCTCCGATGCCGATTTTGGATTAACACAAAACATCTTTAACCGCGATGCACTACTTGCTTCCCGTTCTTCAAAAGATGTTAGGCTCGCTGCTGGTCAGAATACTAAAGAACAAAAAATTGCCCTTGGGGTAGCGGTAAGCAAAGCTTTTTATAATTACATCCTTACTGTACAACAACTAAAGGTTATTGAAGAAGATAATGTGCGTACCCAACAAAGCGTGAAAGATGCGTACTATCAATATCAGAGCGGCATAGTTGACCAAACGGATTACAAGAGAGCTACCATCGCCCTGAACAATGCAAAAGCTCAAAAGAAATCGGGCGAAGAAGCATTGAAATCCAAGTCTGCTTATCTGAAAGAATTGATGGGATTATCCAATGCTAATCAGCTTGACCTTGTGTATGATACCTTGCAAATGGGAAATGAGATTTATATTGATACCACGCAGGAAGTTACTTATGGCAATAGAATAGAAATACAACAACTGGAAACCCAAAAGAAATTACAGCAGTATAACCTACAATATTATAAATGGAGCTTCCTTCCAAATATATCTGGCTACGGGAATTACAACCTTAATTACCTCAATAATCAATTTTCAGAGCTTTACAACACTACTTATCCGAATTCATTTGCAGGAGTTACACTTTCCATTCCCATTTTTCAGGGAGGAAAAAGAATACAACAAATAAAGCAGGCGCAATTTCAGATTAATCAGGCTGATAATGATATCAAAAGCCTCCAAACCACCATTAATACACAATACGAAAGCGCCATGTCTGCATACAAAAGCAATCTTTATAATTATGGAAGTCTTAAAGAAAATCTTGCACTTGCCAGTGAAGTATATGATGTGATTCGCTTACAATACCGATCTGGCGTAAAAGCGTATTTGGATGTGATTACTGCTGAGACCGATTTGCGTACCGCTCAAATTAATTACTACAATGCGCTTTATCAGTTATTATCCAGTAAGATAGATGTAGAACAATCATTGGGGAACATCAGTTATTAAACGAAATAGGTATGAAACTCGAACACAGAAATATTCTTTACGCCCTTGCTGCTTCCCTGATGCTCGCATCCTGCGGCAGCAAAAGCATTAAACAGCAAAGTGGGCCGCCCGCAGTGCCAGTAACTACGACGGAAGTGACGACAGCCAATGCTATATATTATGATCAATACCCGGCTACCACTATTGCGCTGGATGAAATAAAATTGACATCACAGGTAACAGGATACATTACAGGCATCTATTTTAAAGATGGACAGAATGTAAAGAAAGGGCAGCTTCTCTACTCAATTGATGCACAAATATATAAGGCCAATTATAATCAGGCTGTAGCCGACCTTCAGGTGCAACAAGCTAATTTGGTAAAGGCTCAAAAAGATGCCAATCGGTACAATGAACTTGAAAAGCATGATGCAATCGCAAAACAACAGGTAGATTATGCCAATGCTGCTCTGGAAGTATCTGAAAAACAAGTAGCTGCCGCTAAAGCCAATGTCGCTAGTTTACATTCTAATGTACAATTTGCAAATATCCATGCGCCGCTAACAGGTACTATAGGCATCTCCCAGGTAAAGAAGGGAACCTCAGTTGTCGCTGGTCAGACAATCCTAAATACCGTCTCTACCGACAATCCTATAGCAGTTGATTTCACAATAGACCAAAAGGATATTTACCGCTTTATTAAATTGCAGGAAAGTAAAGACAATATCAAGGATTCTATTTTTACAATTGCTTTCGGTGAGGATATTTATCCGAATCCGGGAAATATTAGTTTTATAGACAGAGCAGTGGACGCACTTACAGGAACAATAAAAGTGAGGTTGATTTTTGCCAACGAAAAAGGAATATTGAAGCCGGGAATGAACACTACTGTGAGAGTTAGGAACAGTTCAGCCGTCGATGCAACTATGATTCCTTATAAAGCGGTTTCAGAATTGCTGGGAGAATTCTTTGTGTATGTAGTGGGCGATAGCTCAAAAGTATCCGAACAACAAGTGGTACTTGGGCGGCAAATTGGAAGCGAAGTTATCGTACAAAAAGGATTGAAACCAGGTGAAAAAATAGTAGTGGAAGGAGTTCAAAATTTGCATGAAGGATCTGTGATAAAAACAGCGAATTAAGAATTGAGTACTAATGATTTAGAAATTTAAAGATGATCGCAGAAACTTTTATTAAACGCCCTGTTACCGCAATTGTAATTTCAATTGTCATAGTACTTGTTGGGGCAATATCGATGGTTAATTTGCCTATTGCAAAGTATCCCGCTATTTCGCCGCCAACCGTATCGGTATCAGCAAATTATATAGGGGCGGATGCGCAAACCGTGGAACAAACGACGACTACGCCTATGGAGACGCAGATTAATGGTTCTCCAGGGATGACTTACGTTACAAGTAACAGTACTTCTAGCGGACAAAGTAGTATCAATGTAGTTTATGACATGGGTACCGATATTGATATCGCAACGGTAGATGTGCAAAATAGGGTGAACGTAACACTGCCTACCTTGCCCGACCAAGTAAAGCAACTCGGCATCACTGTACGGAAACGCAACCCCAGCGCGTTGGCGATTTTTGCCTTTTATTCCCCTCACGGTACTCACAATTCCAGTTTTATTGGCAATTATGTAAATATCCATGTACAAGATGCTTTGAAACGTGTAAAAGGTGTGGGGGATATCGATTCCCATGGTGATGATTTTAGCATGCGTATATGGTTGAACCCTGATAAATTAGCTGCACTTGGATTAACTCCAGCCGACGTAAACGCGGCAATCGCGGAGCAAAATATACAAGTAGCTCCAGGTACTATAGGCGGCTTACCCCAAAGTGGGCAACAGAGCTTCGAATATAATGTCCTGACAAACAGTCGTATCAATACCGTAGAACAGTTTCAGAACATTATCATACGCAATAACCCAGCAACTGGAAACATTGTGTATATGAAAGACATTGCGAGAGTTGAATTGGGTAAATTTAACTATGGTCATAATTCTACCGTAAATGGCCAGCCTGCCACCTATGTGTTAGTCTATCAAACGCCTGATGCCAACACACTTGCGACCTATGAAGGGCTTATTAGTACGCTTAACGAATTAAAGAAGACATTTCCCAGTGATATGGATTATCTGGTACCTACGGAAAGTGTATCGGTAATTCAAGCTTCCATCCATGAAGTGGTGCTTACCCTACTTGAAGCATTGGCGTTAGTTGTATTGGTTGTATTTCTATTTCTTCAGGATTGGCGGGCAACTTTAATTCCCGTTCTTGCCATTCCAGTTTCGCTTGTAGGAACATTTATCTTCTTTAATCTTTTCAATTTTACAATCAACACACTCACGCTATTTGCGTTTGTATTGGCGATAGGTATCGTGGTGGACGATGCGATTATCGTTGTTGAAGCAGCACAACACTACATAGATCGATATAATTTATCTGCAAAGGAGGCTACACGAAGGGCCATGAAGGATATCTCCGGGCCTGTCGTCGCAATTGCGTTGATACTGGCGGCGGTATTTGTGCCGGTTGGGTTTATCCCGGGAATTGTAGGAAGGTTATATCAACAATTCGCCATCACTATAGCTGTGTCTGTAATCATTTCAGCGTTTGTGGCACTTTCCCTCACGCCTGCATTATGTTCTCTTTTGCTTAGGCATTCAAAAGGCGAAAATGACGAGAAGAATTTCCTAGAAAAATTCTTTTTTGCCTTCAATAGCCGATTTAGAAAAATTACTAATTCCTATACAAGAGGTGTGGCATTATGGGTTAGAAAAACGCCTTATGTACTTACACTTTTAGCAGGAATTTTTATTGTTTTGTTTATTCTTTTTGCAAAGAAGCCAACAGGTTTTATACCACAGGAAGATGAAGGGAGTTTGCTCGTAACTTATGAAATGCCGGAAGCGACTTCTACACAACGGAGTTTTGATATGTTGCAGGAACTTGTTAAAAGAATAAGAACCATTCCCGAAATATCTGTAGTTGGCGGTCTTGCAGGTTTCAATGCTATCCAGGGATCCAACAAATCAAATACAGGTACTTTGTTTATCATGCTGAAGCCATGGGATCAAAGAAAAGGCAAAGACCAAGATGAACTCGCCGTCATAAAGAAAATTCAACAGAAAACTGCCGATATTAATGAAGCAAGAGTAATACCAATAGCACCCCCACCAGTGCCAGGACTTGGCCGTACAGCAGGATTTACTTTTGAGTTGGAGCAGACCACTAGTACCGATGATATACAAACATTCAGTAAGGTAGCAAAAAATTTCTTGGCAGAAGTAAACAAACGACCAGAGATTGGCAAAGCGTTTACCTTTTTTAGCGCAAACACCCCAAGTTACCAAATGGATGTAGATAGGGATAAGGCAAGACAATTGGGTGTAAATATTGCTGATGTTTACGCCGCTATGTCCACGTTGTTGGGTAGTGATTACGTGAATCAGTTTACGCTTTATGGAAGGAATTTCAAAGTTGTTACGGCAGCGGACACTGCTTATCGCAGCTCGATTTCGGAGATTGGGAAATACTATGTTAGGAATAACTTAGGTAATATGATTCCACTAAGCTCTTTGTTAACCTCAAAACTAACAGAAGCCCCTGCATTAATTTCCCATTACAATGTAAATCGTTCTATAGAAATAAATGGTAGTCCTAAGGCAGGATATAGTAGTGGCCAGGCTATTAATGCTTTGAAAGAAACGGCAGCAAAGTATTTACCTGCCGGTTACGGTTATGAATTTTCTGGTATGTCTCTTGAAGAGATAAAGGCAGGAGATAAGACGATAATGGTGTTCGCGGTTTCGTTGATATTTGTATTCCTCTTTTTGGCTGCCTTGTATGAAAGCTGGTCGGTGCCTTTCTCGGTTTTACTCGCGGTACCAATTGGGGCATTAGGATCTATCATTACTTTGAGTTTATTACCTAATATAACAAACAACATATATGCGCAAATCGGTTTGATAACCTTGATTGGCCTCGCTGCAAAAAATGCGATTTTGATAGTAGAATTTGCAAAAGAAAGGGTGGATAGTGGAATGAATTTGATCAAAGCCACGATAGCGGCTGTCAGGTTGCGTTTACGCCCAATTATTATGACATCGCTGGCCTTCATCTTCGGCGTATTGCCATTAGCATTTGCAACTGGTGCGGCAGCAGAATCCCGAAAGACGATTGGCTGGACGGTATTTGGCGGTATGTTTGCCGCTACTACTTTAGCGATATTTATCGTGCCGGTTTTGTATGTGTTTATCACAAGGATAGCTTATGGAAAGAAAAAGTTGGCAGCACTTGAAGCAAACTATCATCCTGAAGAGCATGTTGAATTTGAAGATGATACAGTGTAGGAAGTGAGGGGTTAATTTTTGTTTTGTCCGCTCCCTCAAGCATGATGCACAAATATTCGCATAGCTTGCTTGTGGGAGGAAATGGAGCAACAACGGCAAAATGAACTTCTTAGCTTGCACAAAATCTTCGAGCCTTCCATAAAAAACAATAGCCAGAAAGTTAACTGATGGGCGACGTTAAAAATGATGACATGGATTCTATTTCCACAAAGCTTTCGGCATTGGTAAGCGTCTAGGGAAATGTATCTTTAAGATTCCATGAAATTGTCTCTTGTAAACAAAGTAAGCATTGCGATTGTGCTTGCAGGCAGTATTATAATTTTTCAGGCTTGCAAGCATCAGGTTAGTGTGCCGCACGAGGTCGTCTTGGATGATGGCGGATATCCTCCCGAAATCAATAAAATCGTGATGCTGCATTGCACTTCTGGCCCAACCGGCGGTGGCTGTCATAATGCTATTGGCGCTCAAAATGCCGCTGGTTTTAATATGGATTCTTGGGGACATTCTTTCGAAGGTTCCAA
>JBDTKK010000313.1:0-3197 GCA_039935335.1 Chitinophagaceae bacterium | reverse complement strand
TAGAAGAAGAAATGGCGTAAGAAATTTTTTCATTATTGCGTTTTTTATTAGTGAAGAACTATGTTTAAATAATCTCAATCTTTTTGGTTATTCGTCGGCTATCTACACGCAGTTGAAGCAGATAAATACTTTCAGCAGCCGGGTGAATTAAAATGTAATCCGTCATACTTTTTTTGTTTTTGTAGAAAGAGTTGAGCATGCGTTTGCGATAGCGTATTTGTTACGAGGGAAAACGCATCCGTACAGTGGCGCTCTCCAGTATTTTCGGATTAAAACTACCACCCTATCGTGCAGTTTTAGGGATGTATTACACCAACGGCTGGTTTTTCTCCATAAATGACCCTTATTACTCCACGGCCTATAATATAAATTGCGGTTCCGCGCTTAATTTTGCTGTTTGTATCCAAGGTATGCCTCACACAAACATTCTACGCCGCCGCTTTCTTAGGTTTGCACTGGTGCATCTGCCGCTTTGGGTTGTCGCTACGCTATTCGTGCTTACAATTTACTATGATTTTACAGCGCCTTTTTTACCGCAGTTGTTGGTTACGGTACTCGGCACAGGCATGGCGGCAATACCAACCTATTACTCGATGTATTTCCTAGTGCCGCGCCTGCTCTATCGGAGGCGAATATGGGCTTTTATTGGGATGGTAATAGTAATAGCACTGATCAATTCTATCGCCAATTACCTACTCGGGACAACTTGGTATCATTATATGACCAAGCGTCCCATATTTCCATCGCCATCCATAATTCTGTATGTTCTGCTCATTATTTTCAGTACTAATCTTGCTGCCATCACCCTTGGATGCGCGCTACGGATAATAAGTGGCAGATTTCGGATGGAGGAGCAGCTACAGGAAGTGGAGCGGGAAAAGAGAAGTACTGAGCTGGCCTTCCTTCGTTCTCAAGTAAATCCTCATTTTCTATTCAACGTACTCAACACGATTTATTTTCAGATTGATAAAGGCAATCCCGAGGCACGCGGATCCGTCGAAAAATTATCAGAGCTGCTACGCTATCAGCTTTACGAATGCACTACAGATATGATTGGAATTGAGCGGGAGCTGGCCTATATAAGTAGTTATGTTGCGGTGCAGCAGATGCGTATGGAAGTGGGCACAGATGTATCGTTCGACACTGAGGCTGGCATCGGATCTTTTAAGATTGCGCCGTTATTGATTCTTCCGATTATTGAGAATGCTTTCAAACATATCTCGCATCACAATATCCCGGCACAAAACAAGCTGCATATTAAGCTGGCAACGGAAGGAGACGATTATTTCGTAGTACGCGTTTTCAATACTTACGATGCCACACACAGTACAGAACATTTGCTTGCATCCGGCGGTCTGGGCTTACAAAATGTGCGTAGGCGATTGGAGTTACTTTACCCGGGTGCGTACTTTCTTAATGTTAACCAGGACGATCATACCTTCGAAATTACGCTTAAAATAAAATATCATGATTAACTGCCTTGTAGTAGATGATGAACCAATAGCGCGTAAAGGCCTTTTAGAATACATTCGAGAGGTCGATTACCTCCATCCGGTAGGTGAATGTAAGACCGCCATGGAATGTGCCAACTTCCTTCAGAAAGGGAAGATTGATCTACTCTTTCTCGACATCCAAATGCCGAAACTCACAGGTATTGAATTTTTAAAGGCACTTGCACAGCCACCTTTCGTCATCTTTACATCAGCGTATTCTGAATATGCACTTGAAAGTTTTGAACTAGACGTACTGGATTATTTGTTGAAGCCCATCTCTTTTCCTCGGTTCCTAAAAGCAACAGAAAAGGCGCGGAATTATTTACAGACTCCGGAAAAGGCATTGAGCGTCAGCGGAGATATCTTCTTTATCAAGTGCAATGGAAAGATCGAGAAGATTGTAGTAGCCGACGTAATTTATATTGAAGGAATGGCTAATTATGTGGTGATACACGCAAAGAGCAAGAAATACCTAACCTACTTAACGTTTCATGGGATTGAGGAACAATTGCCGAACGATATGTTTATACGGATACATAAGTCATATTTGGTGGCACTTTCGGCTGTCCAAAGCATCGATGGAGCAATCCTCAACATTGAGGGGAAAGCGTTGCCTATCAGCAAGAATTACAGAAATGAAGTCATGAATAAGATTGAATTGAGGATGTTTAAGCGGTGATTGAGATTGGATTTCCCTTGTGAGCTTGAAAATGTCAATACTCCGAAACTATCGAGAATGGCAGGAAATAATTTCGTTGCAGGTCAGAGACCGTGCAACGGCGGGAAGACCAACAAGGCCAAAAAGTGAGCTGGGCAATAGAATTGCAACTGATTAGGAGCACTAATGCTGCGCAAATTCATAGTCCGCGTCAGCAAAAGTGTAATGGTAAAATGCTTGTCGAACGTGCTTATTAATATCCTTAAAGCTATAATCATAGCTCAAATAATTCCCAAGATTTCGTGTGGATTCATATTTAATAGACTTTGGCCACATCATAACCGGTGGATTAATATAATGTACTACCCGAAGTTGGCCATCAAAAACAACAACAATTGAGTCATTGCTGCCTACACCCAATTTGTTTGAGAAAAAGCCGCTGTGATTTTGAACACCTCGGTCACTTCCTTCCGCAATGACAATTTCTTCGTTGGAAATTAATGGAATGGTGTCTGTAGCCAACACTCTCCCTGACTTATAGGGTAGAATCATTATTGAATGGTTAGTTTCGTTTTTAAGGTAGGCATGATAGGTTGTTGCATCTTCCTTAAAGCAGGAAGTAAGTAGAATTATTGAAAATAGGACAATAAAACATTTGATGTAAGTGGTTTGTTCGGTCAAAAGCATCATTATTTGTTTCAAATTTGTTTTGTTTTTACGGACTGGCAAACTTGCAATCTTTAAGGTGCGGCCTTTAGTATCCCGCGCGATTAAGAGCCATAACCGATTTTTGACCGTAATTATTGTTTTCTATCAGCTCGGAATTTACAATCTGCTTCTAAACCCGTCTTGCCTTTGTGCCTTCGTGAGAAAAAATCCCCCCTACATCCCCAACACATCCTTCATCTCAAAAACCCCCTTCTTCCCAAGCAAAAATTCCGCAGCCAAAATAGCACCCAAGGCAAAACCATCGCGACTCTTAGCCGTATGAATAATGTCTATTTTATCCACCGCCGAGTTCCATGAAATCTGGTGTGTGCCGGGTA
>JBDTKK010000312.1:0-6058 GCA_039935335.1 Chitinophagaceae bacterium | reverse complement strand
AAGTAGAAAGCCGTTTGTGAAATCTACCAATTATCACAATGGTGTATTCTTGCTTTGCGCCTTGGCGCCCTCTTTGCGCCTTTGCGCGCCTATTTTACGCTTTTGCATCCTTTTTTTGCGCCTTTGCGCGCTTACTCCCCATGCAGCATACTCTGGTCGGGCAAAGTAACGCGGATTTTACCGCTACCGCCTGGTTCGAGGATACATTGACATCCTAAGCGCGAATTAAGCCGAGGATTACGTGCGCGGTCAACAAAATCCTCTTCTTTATCAGAAATTTCTGGAACGAAATCTTCGCCTTCTTCGAGGTATAAATGACAGGTGCTGCAGGCGCAGACCATGCCGCAATTATGATGGAGTTCTATGTCGTTGTCTAAGGCAACTTCGAGGATACTTTGGTCGCCGGAAATATTGTCTATGGTTATCGGCTCACGGCCTTTTTCTTCAAACTTAAATTCTATGGAGTACATGCTAATTCCCTTGTCGGGCGGGTTGTAAAACAGGCGCAAAGTTATGCCTTCCCCTTCAAGGGATATTTCTCCATAATGGCTTTCGATATGAGCTCATAGATTTCCTGAAGATGGTTTGGACTGTCTTTCAAAAGCTCGAGTTGCTGATGAATTGTAGCGAGGTCGTGGCGCTTGGCAGGGCCTGTCTGTAATTCTCCTGGATGTTGTGTGCGCGTAGCAGTGAACGTCTGGAATAGCAAAGGTTGCAGGAGACTGCGGGGTAATCCTTGAGCTTCGCAAAGGTCTATAGAAGTAGCCAAAAGGTGATTGGAGAAATTGCTACCAATGACTGCGGCAAGATGTAAGGCTTGGCGCTTGGCGGTATTCGTTTCATAATTCACTTCGCACATCGCTTTGGCCACACCTTGTACCATGATTAAAGCCTGTTTGGTATTGGCTTCCATAATGGCTGGAAACTGGCGGTGGGTGGGCAATGAGCCTTTTCTTAAAGCGAAAATCGGCCACATTACACCCGAATTGACACAATGGTTATTTAGCACACTCATGGGCACACTTCCTGCTGTATGAATAAGGGTAGAAGACCGAAAATTCAAGCCTTGAACTACTTCTGCAATGGCATCATCACTCACGGCAATGATGCAGGCATCTGCGCCATCATGAACTTGATTTTTCGCACCTAATTGAGGCAGTCGATAAGTAGCGCAAAGCTTCGTCAGTTCCGCAGTATTTCTGCCCCATGCGCCCACGCATACGTGGCCTCCGCTCGTCATCCTCGAAGCAAGCATCCAGGCCATATTGCCCGTGCCTATTAAAGTGTAAGTCATTTTAAGCAATCCTTATTAGCCTCAAAATACGCCAACATTTGATTTCGAATTTTGCTTTTCAATTCGGCAGCATCTTTAGTTGTTAAACCTTCCGTAGGCACAGGCGGCAAGAAATGAATATGGATTTTGCTTGGCCAAGCCCAGCCAACAGGTTTTCCGGTAAATATTTTTCGAGTATTGAAAATCAAGGCAGGGATAATTGGCTTTTGCGAGCGAATCGCGGTGGTAAAAGCGCCGTCATAAAATGCCTGAAGCGGCTCGCTTGTTTTGTTGCGCGTGCCCTCGGGATAAAGGCAAAGATGCAAGCCTTTTTCTAGCATCAAAGCCATCTCGTTAAAGCTCTCGCGGCGACTGCTATCCGACTTTCTATCCACTATTACGGAACCTGCTTTGTAGATGATGCCAAACAGCGGAATCCGCGCCATTTCTACTTTGGCCAAAGTCTTATTCGGCCCTGGAATCCAAGGCGAAGAAACAGGTACGTCGGCAAAGGAATTGTGATTGCAAACGACCACATAATTCTTTCCTTTTTCAAAGTTTTTCTTGCCTTTTCTAAAGACCGGACAAAAGACGACGGGCATGTAAAAGCCCATCCAAATTCGGAAAATCGGGTGCATCCACTTGGAGCGATTAGGCTCGTCGAGGAAGGTAGTGAGCCAAATGGGAATCAAGACAATCAGCATCGTTATCGCAAATACAATCATCGCATAAGCGAAGAAGAGGGTGCCGAGGATGCGTTTTATGGGATGCATTTGACTGGGATTGGAAAGCTGGTTTTCCTGACAGAGCTGCATGAAGCAAATCGTACAGGAAAACCAGCAATTTCTCTAATTCGGTCGTCTATATTTTAGCTATGAAAAGCGTAGCGATAATCTTTAACGCTCACCAAAGTCTCCTTCACAGTACGTGCAGAAAGCCAGCGATAAAGGTTAAGAACGGAACCTGCTTTATCATTCGTTCCTGATGCACGCGCACCACCAAAAGGTTGTTGTCCTACAACGGCACCCGTTGGCTTGTCGTTGATGTAGAAATTACCGGCAGCATTCACCAGTTTCTTTGTCATCAATTCAATAGCATAGCGGTCTTGAGCGAAAATAGCGCCTGTCAAAGCATACGGACTTGTGCTATCCACCACGTCCAGCATCGACTCCCAATTAGCTTCGTCATAAACATGAATGGTCAAGATAGGGCCGAAGAGTTCTTCGCACATAGTCACGTATTTCGGGTCGGCAGCTTCAATGACAGTTGGCTCAACAAACCAACCTTTCGACTTGTCGCATCCGCCACCAGCAATGATTTTGGCTTGGCCATTACTGTTCTTTACATCGTCAATGTATTTGGCCAGACTGTTGAAGCTTTTCTCGTCGATAACAGCATTGACAAAATTGCTAAAATCATCTACTATACCCATTTTCAAGGTCTTCATTTCTGCCAGCAATTTTCTCTTGATTTCTTCGGCAAGATTGGAAGGCAAATAAGCGCGGGAAGCAGCGGAACATTTCTGTCCTTGGTATTCGAAGGATCCGCGTAGAAGCCCCGTCACCACTGCATCTACATCAGCAGTTGGGTGGACAAAAATGAAGTCTTTGCCTCCTGTTTCACCAACGATTCTTGGATAAGTTTTGTACTTAGAAATATTCTCTCCAATGCTCTTCCACATGCTTTGGAATACCGCTGTTGAACCTGTGAAATGCACGCCAGCAAAGTCGGGATGCGCATAGCAGATTTTACCTACCATCGGCCCCGAAGGATAAACCAAGTTGATAACACCGGCAGGGAGTCCGGCTTCTATCAATATTTCCATGAAAACAGACGCACTATACACTTGTGTATTGGCGGGTTTCCAAACCACCACATTGCCGCACATTGCCGCAGATGTTGGCAGATTACCACCAATCGCCGTGAAGTTGAAAGGCGTTACTGCAAGGATGAATCCCTCCAGCGGACGATATTCCATACGGTTGTGGACACCGTTTGAAGAGATAGGTTGTTGCTTATAAATGCCGGTAAGGAAGTGCACGTTGAAACGTAGGAAATCTATCAATTCGCAAGCACTGTCAATCTCCGCCTGGTAGGCGCTTTTGCTTTGCCCCAACATGGTCGCTGCATTCATTTTAAAACGATAGCGAGTAGCGAGCAAATCGGCAGCTTTAAGAAAGATAGCCGCGCGATGTTCCCAGGCCATTTCGCTCCAAGCATGACGCGCAGCCAATGCTGCTTCAATCGCGCTGTGGACGTGGCTTTCATCGCTTTTGTGGAATTGGCCAAGAAGGTGTGCGGTCTCATGTGGCGGACGAATTTCTACCGTGTTACCGCTGCGCACCTCTTCGCCATTGATGTACATCGGGATGTCACGTACTGTACTTTTTGCTTCGGCAATGGCGGCTTTCAAGGCCTTAGTCTCGGGGCTGTTTGGAGCATAATTGAGTACTGGTTCGTTGAGGGGTTCAGCAAAATTGAAATAGGCATTGTGCATAGTAAAAATGTATTTTTTTGGAAGCCGCAAAGGTAAGGAATGCGAGGGGGAGGCGGATTTTGCGCAGCAAAATCCTGTGCGTGATTTAACAGCAGTGTTGAATGAAAGGGCGGAAATAATACGTTTTCAATAGGTAAGACCCTGAAAGGGTCAAATTCTAGTAGCCCGGGGTAGCAACCCCGGGAGATGTGGATAGGAATTTGATTTTGCGCAGCAAAATCAACCTGAATGTGATTTGCAGACTTTAGGTTTGGTGGAATGGTCGTTGTAGGGGCGTTTCGCGAAATCCAATTGCACAGATGTTGCAAGCAACGCCTCTACCCCCTACAACCTTTCCTGCGCCCTCAACCACCTTTCTGGAATCTCATCATTGCAGGCCATTTGGTAATCGCCAAAAGTGCATGGTATGAATTTTCCACCGGGGAGTTCTATCCACCAGCGATTGGTGCGGCGGCTTTTCAGGAATAAGGTATCATTTGCCGTGAAGCGAACATGGAATTCTGAAAATTCATTTCGGTCTTTGAGGCTCGCTTCTTGTCTCCGTATGATGCAGCCATCCACGAAATACCAAATCATCTGTGCAATCAGTTTCGCACTCATTTCATGGACATCTTTTTTCGGGTCATAGCCATAGATACCGAGGGAACTTAGATTTTCTCCCGCACCCGCAAAGCGTGTCAGGGCGCAGGCTTCATCGCCGGCGAGGCCGTTAGGAGAGCCATTGGCATTAGCCGGAGAATCAGAGAAGCGTATCGCATTCATGTCGAAAGAGAAGAGGTTGGCATCGCGTAAAGCTGGTTCAGCCTCGTCAAGATGTTCGCGGAGCTTGCCCACGCGCAGGAAGTCGAAGCGGAGTTTGTCTAGTGTTTCAAGGATGTGTGGATGCACATAATAGCTCTGAAAGGCAAGGTGGGTATAGTGTTGTACGAAATTGGGCGTACCCGTAAGCATGTCCATCAAGAAGGAGCGGTCTGTAATGGCTTCTGTTTCGTCCAAATCAATCAGCGAGTCGGCGACGACAGCATTGATGACCATCTGGTCGTTCTTAAAGGCGTCATATTGTTGCAGCGTGAGGTCGTGCGAGCCGCCAAGGACAATCACAATCTTTCCAGCTTCATGAAGTTCTTGCAAAACGGTTCTCAAGGCCGCGCGGGAATCGTCTAACGAAGCCCCTTGAAGCACATTGCCGATATCCGCGATTTTGATACTGGGATGCCAGTTGTAGAGTTCATACAATTGCTTGCGAATAGCATCTGGCGCTGCGCTGTATGCCGCGTCCCGATTGTTTCCACGTGTTTCTCCGCAGCCTACGATTACAATATCGGCATCGGAGAAATCAAAGTTATTTTGGGTGGCAAATTGAAGTTGTGCGCCCCATTGAAGCGGGTCGTACTGAAGGTGTTCGTGGTTTTCTATGAAGTGGCGGAGTGCGAAATATTGGTGGAGATCCTGCATGGTTTTCTTGGAAAAATAATTGCGCGGCAAAGATGCGGAGCGAGCATTTAGTTTGGGTTCATTTTATTTAACGGATTAGTGATAGTTCTACCTGTTCAATCCAGTATTTTTGCGCCCGTGTTGAGCGCTATTCGCCAGATTATTTTCAGTGTCATTGATTTCTTCCATAAGCCTTTTGCGCGGTGGATAGACAAGCGTACGTTTCGATACCTAAGTTGTGGAGGCTCGGGAGCGGTACTCAATATTGGCGTGTACTATCTCGCCTACCATTTTTTGTTTCATGAGCAGGATGTGGTGACTCAATTTGTGGTGGTAAGAAGCGCCATAGCAGCAGCTATTGTGGCTTTTGGTATCTCTACGCCCTATGGCTTTTTGATGTCGCGCTACATTGTTTTTCAGGAGAGTAATTTGAAGGGTAGGGTGCAGTTGTTTCGTTATTTGCTGACGGTTGCGGCTTGCGCAGTTTTGACTTATTTATTCGTTCCTTTCTTCCACTACACTTGCGGCATTTACGCGACGGTGGCCAATATCCTCACGAACATCATTGTAGCATTCTTCAGCTATGCGGTGCAGCGTTTTTTTACCTTTAAGATAAAGCCTGAGCCAGGTTTGGTGGGGCTGGATGAGTAAAATTGTTTTCACTTTAGAACGCCTGCTGGTAAAGGCTTTCAGGAAATTATTTAAAGCGAAAATGGGCTAGTAAAGTGTGGTAAAAAATTTAATGCTGCCGGGTCGCAAAATAATTTTGGCTTGAACGCTAAAGCCCATTATTTTTGCGCTCCTTAAAACAACAGTTTCCTCCTTAGCTCAGTTGGTTAGAGCACTTGACTGTT
>JBDTKK010000311.1:0-5877 GCA_039935335.1 Chitinophagaceae bacterium | reverse complement strand
TGCCAATACCGATTGCGAAAAAGGTAGCTAACATAGCTCCTCGCGCGAAAGTGAAGTAGATGGCCGCACAGAAAAAAGGCATGACGAGTAGCAAAATTGCACGTTGCCAGGGCCGCCATTTTTTGGTGAGCGGATAGGCTACCCACACTAACGGAAATGCCATACTGATGACCGTGGCATAATCCACCCGATTGTAATAGATAGTGCCAACAGCGCGGGTGATTAGGGTAAATTCAAAGCCCAAATCATGATGGATTTTCATAATTACCACCATCGTCGCCAATATGGGTACGACGAGTAAAAAGAAGCCTCTGATAAAGTCCTTCTTTTGCTGAAAAACAAGTACAGGAAGTACAAAACCAGCGATTAAAAACCAGCATTTCGCCAATAAGAATTTTACGGAGAAAAATGGCTCTTGAGAAAAGAACACGGCTACTATAAGCCAAATGAATTGAAAGACGATAATCAGCGTCAGCGGCGACCGCCAAAACCACATGGGCAACAGCTTCGGCTTTGCAGCGAATAGCAACAAAAAGGTCAGCAGGAAACACCACATCATAGGCTCATCCGGCAAAGACGTGGAAAGCGTATCGTTGAGTAAAAATATCTGCTGGGAAAGTGGGACGGAAAAGAGAAATACCCACCAAGCTGCCTTCCAATTGAGGAACAATAGCGCAAGAAAAAGAAGGCCGAAAGGCACTACCAATAGATAGTAATTTCCGCTCCAGGCCACGAAAGCCAAGAGCAAAACCACCAAAAGCCCACCGGCCCAGGCGCTGCTACGATCTATATTTCTGAACGCTTGAAGCAAACTAACTTTTTTGAGTAAGCGCTTTGTAATAAGCCACCAAAAAGAACCACATCGTTGCGAAGAATGCTGCGACAAGTATGCTTATAATGATTGTCAATATCAAGCCTAAACCTTCTGCCTTGTCTGGCACATAAGCTGGCGAAATCACTTGAATTTGTGGCTGACTTTCTACAGAATTACCGGCGCTAAATTCATTCATTAGCGAAACGAAACGTGCTCGGTCGGTTACTAATTGATCTTTTGTTGCTTCAACGTTTTGGACTTCTTCCATCGCACGGCCATAGCCAGGACCACCGGCATGGCTGATCGAGCCATTAATCAATCCTTGACGTGAAGGAGACATGATGTCATAAATCTTGTACTTATCGCGGAGGATGGCCAATGAATCCGTAAGCGTGGTAATCATGCTATCTGTATAACCCATGCGCCCTTGGATGGTGCGTTTTGCATTGAGGCGGAGGTCGTCGTAATAGCCCGTATAAATTTGGTCAATCAAGCGAACGGCATTGTTCACCACATCGGCAGAAAGCTTAGGGTCCGGATCTACATAGCTGATTTCCATGTTCTGGTATTCCGTGCGCTTCACGTCAAAACTCTTCTTGAATCTCGAGAATAGTTTCACTCTGTCTGCTTCTTTGCTCGTGTCCAATTTGTAGGTCTTCGCAAGCTGCATATAATTGACGATGATGCTTTGCGTCTGGTCGCTTTTGGCTACGGCCATCACCTTATCAATATCATCTTCCCGACCGAAGTAATCGACGAACATCACCTTGTCGTTTCGGAAAATATTGTTGCGGTCGGAGTAAAGTGGATTAGCCACCAACACAGAAGCATTTGCTTTGTATTTCCGTGCGCCGAGCAACCAAGCTGCTGCTGCGGCAAGCCCTGCTATCAGTGCAATAATCAGGATAGTTCGCTGCCTTTTTTGGAAGGTTTTGGCGATATCTACTAAGTCAAATTTTGTGCTTTCTGGCATTTAGATAAAGGATGGAAAAAGAATTAAAATAGTATCGAGAAAAGGAACTTTAATAGGAAAAATTTCTAGGAAAATAAGGGCAACAAAAAGGGTTTAAATACTCTCGCCAGCGTCCAGCTTTTCAGCGTTTTCGGCAAATTGAAGTGCGCTAAGCATTTCCTGGATTTCTCCATTCATAAAGGCATCTAACGAGTAAATAGTAAGGTTTATTCTGTGGTCGGTCACGCGGCCTTGAGGATAATTGTAGGTGCGGATTTTTGCACTTCTGTCGCCGGTGCTCACCAAGCTTTTGCGATGTCTTGAAATTTCTTCTTCGTGCTTGCGTACTTCTTCTTCGTAAAGTTTGGTTCGCATCATGTTTGTGGCTTTTTCCCTGTTGCCCAATTGGTTTCGCTCCGTTTGGCAAGTGATGACGGTTCCTGTAGGGATGTGCGTGAGAATCACTTTCGTTTCCACCTTGTTCACATTCTGACCGCCCGCACCACCGCTTCGGGCAGTTTCCATTTTGAGGTCGCTTTCCTTTAGTTCGAAATCCACTTCTTCGGCTTCAGGCATCACCACAACTGTTGCCGCAGAAGTATGTAACCGTCCACTTGCTTCCGTTGCCGGCACGCGCTGCACGCGATGCACGCCGCTTTCAAACTTCAAAGTACCATACACATCGGCTCCTGACACCTCCAATTGAATTTCCTTGTAGCCACCTGCTGTACCTTCTGTTTCGCTTATAAGCGCTACTTTAAGGCCATTCCGCTCACAGTAGCGCGTGTACATCCGCATAAGGTCTCCTGCGAAGATGGCGGCTTCGTCACCACCGGTTCCGGCGCGTATTTCCAGCACTGCATTCTTTTCATCCTGCGGGTCTTTAGGAATGAGCAATTGTCGGATTTCCTCTTCAAATTCTGTCTTGCGTCCTTCCTGTTGCTCCAATTCTTCCTTAGCCATTTCGCGCAAATCGGCATCACTTTCAGTAGCCAGCACTTCTTTGCCGAAGGCGATACTATCAAGGCAAGCACGGTATTTTTTCCAAGCTTCGGTTATAGGTTCCAGTTTGCGGTATTCGCGACTGGTAGCCGTGAAGCGCTTGTTGTCACTAACGATTTCGGGGTTGGTCAGGGCTATGCCCAACTCGTCGAAACGAGCTTTAATACTATCGAGTTTTTCTAAAATGGGATTCATGCGGAGCGGCGCAAAAGTAGCTATTCAGCACGTTTGGAATTTTCCTAAAATTCTGAAGCTTTTTCTGGTACAATTTGCCAGCGTTGCAGCTCGCCCAAAATGGCAATGGAAACGCCAGCAGCAGTAATCATCAGATAAGGATAAGGCACTTGAATAAAGGCAAGGAAAAAGGCGAGGTAGATTTTGAAACTGCCCAGCAGAAAGATTCTTGCAGGAATTTTGCTGCGCTTCTTCCAATACCAAATTCCTAATAAAAGACAGGATCCGAGACAAACTATGATGTGTGTTTTTTGGAGAATAAACAGCCGTTGATCCACAGGAAGATTGGAAAGGTTTACAAAAAACTCGCGGGCAAAGCCCAACCCCAGATTGAGAACGAAAGGAACACTTTGCCCATCACCATCGTGCCAAGCGCCCATGGCAGCCTTGGTGTAATAATGGTAGCCTTGAGAGAAAGAAGTCCAGTCTTTGCTAAGAAAAGGAATGACGTAGATGCCAATCACTAGGAGTGCGATAGTGAGGCAGGAACGAAAGAAATCCTTGCGATTACTACCAAAAAATTCCACAAAAGCCCAAAGTGGAAGCCACAATAAAAGGCTGTATCTGCTGAGCAAACAAAGTGCAATCACCGCTCCACGCAACCACGGATTTTTACCTGAAAGCCCTGCTATCAGCAACATGTAGTAGCCAGCCACCATCAATTCTACTGTCATGGTAAGGATGCCCTGATCATTTACTACAAGCATCCAACAGGTAAAGCTGAGCAAGAAAAGCAGTAGCCAGGAGATTTTTGGCGAAACCCGAAAACAGCGATATAATATCACTATAGAACTGAGAAAGAAAATAGCGATTGCCACCCAACGGAAATCAATTTTGAGTGCCGCTGCAGCGATGTACGGTAACCATTGCATGGGGAGATAAGTGAGCGGAAGCGTGTAGCCAAATTCGGTGATGGTGGCATATACAGTCTGGCTGGAAAGGAAACGTTCAACCGCAACGTGTATCGTGGGAATCACGTCTGAATAGGCAATTGTTGCAGGTGTTTTTTGGAAGACTGGAATTAGGGCAACGACGAAAATTCCAAGTAGGATTATTGCACTTAACGGAATAGGCCAAAACCACTTTAAACTATTGCCGGGCGCGGATTTTGCTACATAAGCGACAGGTTTTCCATAGTACTTTCTCAGCACGATGAATCCTATGGCCAAAGAGGAAAAGAAGAAACCGAATTCATTGACAAAATTGTTGAGGATACCCTTCCGGAAATAGACCATGAATGCCATTTCAAGTAGTATAAAACCAGTGATTCCGAAGTCCCAATTCTTTGGTTTAAGTCCACGCATTGGCGGCGAAAATAAGCCGATGAAGGCAATCTTTCTCTTTGAAAAAAGCCTTAAAAATCCAAGGCTCGAGCGGCATACAAACTGACTTAGGTTTGCGTTTCCATTTCTTTTTTTAAAAATTAAAACTTAGACCAGCAGTGCAGCTTTTTCATAAAAATTGCTTGGGACTCAAAGGCATCAAGGCTGCTTCTATTGATTGCGTAATTACTGACCCTCCGTACGGCATTTCCTATCAAAACCATTATTGGGACAAGGATTTGCCCGACGAAAAGATTTGGGAAGATTGTCTTCGCGTGCTCAAGCCGGGTTCTTTTGCAGCCGTTTTTTCTTCCGTTCGCTTGATGCACCGATTGATGGTGGACCTTGAAGACAGTGGCTTTTTGATAAAAGATGTCTTGTTCTGGGCGTTTCTGAATGGAATGCCCAAGAGCCGCGATGTAGCACTCGATATCGATAAAGTATCCGGTAAGGAAAGTGAAGAGGCCGGAGCTTATAGATATGTACAAGGCTATAAAAAAGGAGGTGCAGCATCCTATACCAATGAAGAAAAAAAGCTGAAGTATGCCGCCACGTCAGATATTGGGAAGAAGTACAAAGGCAGCGGCTTGGGAATTAAGCCTTCTTACGAACCAATTATTCTCGTACAAAAACCATTGGAAAAGGGAAAAAACGTGGCACAAAACATAATTGCCCATGGTGTAGGTGCTTTGAATCTGGAAGCCACTCGCCTACCCTACGAAGTCGGCGAAAGCAAGGTGGGGCATAATCCGCACCCACTTGGACGAGTAACTGCGAACATCCTTAGGACTGAAGCTTTTGAGGACGGCTATGATAAATTTTTCCTCGTACCTAAAGTGCGACAACATGCCGATGAATTCAATAATCATCCTACTATAAAGCCTTTGCAGCTTATGGATCATTTGGTAAAGTTGCTTAGCTGGCCAGGGCAAACCGTTTTAGACCCTTTTATGGGGAGCGGTAGCAGCGGCGTTTCAGCCTTGAGCTTG
This sequence comes from Chitinophagaceae bacterium, assembly GCA_039935335.1. GTDB lineage: Bacteria > Bacteroidota > Bacteroidia > Chitinophagales > Chitinophagaceae > UBA1952. The sequence continues at coordinate 564 of JBDTKK010000311.1, read as the reverse complement.
GAGCGAGATTTTAAAGGCTATGAATTGGATAAAGGGTATTTTGAGATTGCGCGGAGGAGAATCTCTGCGAATGCAAAATGAAAAATGCAAAAGCTGGGACGTAGAAAGGCTAAAGTGTTCGATATCAAAATTGTAGGAAAGAGGAAGTCAAAAGACAATAGTAGAAAGTAGAAAGTCTGACCGTGCCGGTACGGACGGGTTGTTGGGAAATAGCCCCATTTTGAAATCGTCAAATTTTCAAATCATCAGATCCTCAAATCCGGTGGAGCTCCACTTAGCAAATACACCACCGCCATTCTGATGGCTACTCCGTTTTCTACTTGGTTAAGAATGATGGAAGACTTACCATCTGCTACATCGCTGCTCAATTCTACACCACGATTTATAGGCCCAGGGTGCATGATTACTATCTCCTTTCCCAAAGAATCTAAAAGCGATTTATTGACCCCATAGTACATCGCATATTCGCGGAGCGTAGAAAATAAAGGCTTGTGCTGCCGCTCCAATTGAATCCGCAAAACGTTCGCCACTTCGCACCATTGCAAAGCTTTTTTAAGATCGTAT
>JBDTKK010000310.1:0-5310 GCA_039935335.1 Chitinophagaceae bacterium | reverse complement strand
CCATGATTGGCCTGAAAACCTCCGTGCTTTTGGCGGCGAGTTTGAAGATTGGTGCCATTCTCGGTGGCACTTCTGCGGGCAATGCCGATAAGCTTTATGAGTTTGGAAAAGCGCTCGGCATTGCCTTTCAATTACAAGACGACTATCTCGATGCTTTTGGCGAAAGCGAAAAGATTGGCAAGCAAAACGGCGGCGATATCCTAGCGAATAAGAAGACCTTTCTCTACCTCAATGCGATGGAGCATTTGACTATGCCCGAAAGAGTAAAGTTGTTGTCCATCCAATGGATGAAAGGGGAGGAAAAGATTGACAAAACGATTGCGATGTTCCGCGCCGCAGGCGCGGATATAGCATGCCGGAAAGCGGTAGAAGATTATTCCCAAAAAGCCTTCAACGCCCTCGAAGATTTAGCTTGTACCAGCAAACGAAAAGCACCGCTTCGAGCCTTGGCTGAAATGCTGCTGAATCGACAATTTTAAAAGTAGATTTTTAACGCAAAAACAAAGCATCATGAACTATTGGCTGATAAAATCGGAACCGAATAAATACAGTTGGGACGACCTTTTGAAAGACGGTTCTACGGTGTGGAATGGTGTAAGGAACTACGCAGCACGCAACAATCTCCGCGACATGGAAAAGGGCGATAAATTACTCTTTTACCATAGCAATATTGGTAAGGAAATCGTGGGCATAGCGAAGGTGATTAAGACGCATTACCAAGACCCGACAACGGAGGAAGAAGCCTGGCTGGCGGTGGATGTAGCTCCAGTAAAGGCTTTGAAAAAACCAGTGACGCTTGCGGCTATCAAAGCGACTCCCGCCTTGCAAACAATGGCCTTAATAAAGCTTTCGCGCTTGTCTGTTTCGCCGGTGACGCAGGAGGAATTTGAATTGATTTTGGAGATGGGGAAGTGAAATCCTACCACGGAGTCACAGAGTTTCACGGAGAAGGTTAGTCAATAAAATACTAAGAATTGGAGAAAGAAACAGAGGATTAGAAACTACGGTTACCAAATTCTTCGAGGTAAGATTACTAAGAAATTAGCTGATTTTTTACCGAGTTCGCTCCATTCAAAGTCTATCTACTATCTACTAATTACTATTTACTATTCCCAAACACCTTTTACCTTTTGGCTTTTACCTTTTACCTTAGCTCTCCCTAAACCACCATCATCATGAACAAAGACAACTGCGGCGTCTGCGGACTGAAATTACAAGCAGGCAGCTCTTGGATTGTACGTTGCAAAGACGCGCTTTCCAATCCCAGATCCATTACCTGCCCGATTGGTGCAAAAATGTACATCTGCACCAAATGTGCGGGAGAAACTTCCACACCACAGCGGCATCCCTCGCAACTATGGAAAACACCCGTCACGCCATCCACTAAACTAAGAGAGATGGCGAAACATCGGGTGAGCGGAGGTGGAATGCAAGATTGCACGCTACAGGTTTCCCCTTTAATAAGGAATGCAGAATTCACGGTGTCTTTTGGCAGCCTACCTGGAGGTACAGTTGGTATTCCGGCGGAGTTGGTGAGTGGTACAACGCCGGATTTTATGGGTATTTGGAAGCTGTTGAAAGGTGATAAAATGACCCCACGCCATACATTTTTCACAGTGGGTGGCGGCGGTTCGGCGGTGATGGCAGCGGCGGGCAGTACTATCTTTTCCATTGCCGAAGGACAACCGGGCTTAGCAACCGCAGGCAATAAATCTCACTTCCATGTTGGCGTGGCCACGCATAGTGGGAAGGGAACGACGGAACGTGTATGGTATAACCTTACTGGTACGACGCTGAAGTTTAGTAATATTTTGGATGATTAATCGCTTCTGCGTTAGTGGTTGGCAACAAGTAAGATACTGTAGAAATGACGCATTTTAGAAAGTACTTAGAGGCTAGCAACTCGAATCATTGACCTTTAAAACTTCCTGAATTGCTACGTCTCAATAAGGCTCTTTTGTCGTAGTCTTCTTCAAAGCTATCACATGTTTCTTGGTCGTGGCAAACGCCTGTCCACCACCATCTACACTATTTATTTCCAACTGAATACCAATTGGTTCATTGTCTTCTCCCAATTTGTTGAATGCAGCAAACAATTCTGTTTCGTCAAAATTGAATTCGGTTGCGTGCTTTTTGGCTTCGGAATCAGTCCAATCTACTGCGGCTTGTTTAGGTAATGGAGTATTCAAGATTGTCGTGGAGTCAGGCATTTGTGGCCAGTAAATTGATTCTCCATTAAAATAATCTGCTAGTAAATTATTAGTTTTAACCGTAGCAATAATATTCCAATACCAATTATAATTTTGCCGATAAATGCCTGTCCATTTGGTCATTTCCGCCATCGGTACATTGCTCATTTGAACATTACGAGATGGTAAACTCTTCTTTACTATATCAGTTGCATATGTTTCAATTGATGTATAGCTACCCAGAAATTCCTTCCCACCTACTTCCATTTCAGTTGCTTTGAATTGTGCCACTTCAGCCTCAACGCCCGAACCTGCAAGCCAAATACTAACTGCCCCTAATGGAGCAAGACCAATAACAATGTAGTCGAAGCTCTTCTTTTCATCATCTGCTGGAGTAATCAATCCACTTTTGAATAAGGATTGAAATCGTGTTGGGTCTAGCTTAAATGTTCCTTTATAGCCCTTTCGCTCTACATAAGAAAACCATTTTACTTCCATTTCTATAGGCATAGCTTTGGTGTCATCACCACCAAGTTCCGTAGATCCAAGTTCTCCCCATCCGTTTGCTATCAAGGCTTTGGGCATCAATTGGACACCTCCAGAATCGCTAAGTTTGATGTGAACACTCAATAACTCGATGGGGAAAGCTTTTGGAGCGCAGACCGTGGCGTTCCAATCATATTTCTGTTCTTGCATGGTAGAATGAGGGGGATTGCAACTAAACAATATCAGCAGCAGTGAGAATAGTGGATTTGTCATGAGTTTACTAGCCATCGTGAATTTTTCTAGTTCTTTGCCCTTTAAAATACCTAGGAGCATTCGGTGCGAATACTTTTGCTGACTCTTCATAATTAGCAGAAAAGTGCAAATGGCTATAGCGAAGAGTTTTTATACTTTCCGAAGCCGTTGCGTTGTCTTTGCTTTGAGACCAAGAGGCAGGGACACTACCTCCTTTTAATGCACTATAAGCTCTCAACACAATATCATCTACCATTCCCGGGTGAATAGATGTTGCAAACGCTGTGTCCATTTTCGGATTAAAGGCAATACCTTTCGAAGCATCCTTCATCATGTGTAGCGGAATGCGGGCGTACATATTTTTAATTCCTAGGCCATCTAAGCCCATTCTTTTTACATACACTTCCCCGTGCCAATTTACAGCATCGTCAATAGATTCGGTGACTTTCATGCCCCGGCCTTCTTTTACATTTTGAATGTCTGTCCACCGAAACCAGCCACCTTTTATCAAGCCATCTAATTCGGCTTTTATTGATTGATATTTAGACTCCGTAATGTACGGCACATCGGTATCATAAATCTGAATATTTTCCCTTTCCCGAGTATTGTAGCTACCGCCAATATCGCTGTGGACACCAGGGAGAAAAATTTCCCTTCCTTTTCCTCCTGCACTTTTAATATTTGTAAGTGCAAAATTATCTCGATGTTCATCAAGTGCAGCAAGGTGATAGACCGAAACTGCATCTTTTATGGCATCAAGTCCGAGAGCTACAACATCACTCATACCCATAACAGTACCCGAAAAGCCCTCCGACGAAACAGTATCAAATAAACCAACAAAATAGACCTTTACAGTTCCTACTTTAAACCCAGCTTTCTGAAGTTGCACTTTTAACGAATCTACCGTTATTGTGTTCTCTCCTATAATTATATTAGTTGTATTAAGGGCTACATTCACAAAATGTCGAGCAGCGGCCGCGCCTCTGCTAAAGCCATAAACGTCTATCCGAATCTCCTCAATTTCAACTTCCTTCTTCTTGATAAAATCTCCAATCCGATTGACTAGATCGCGTCGCCCATTTGCTACTTTGGCTCGAATGCCTGTACTTGCTGCACCAAATGCGGCCCCCATTTTGGAGTCTGATCTCTCATTTTCAGTCCCAATTCCCTCAATGTAAATGGGGATATATTTGTGATAGCCTCCAAGTTCATCAACGTTTAGATTATTAAACAGCAACGCCACATTCGTATAATAATTCCCGTACGAAGTACCCATATCCTTCGCGTGCTGGAAGACATCAGCTACTCTCGCCATACCTATCTCGGTATTCCGCTTATTATTGAGCGTACCATCAAAAAACAAGGTCGCCCGAATTTTCTTCGTTTCCGGCTTCTTTGTCTTGTCTGTTCTACAAGCGCCATGGGTAAAATTAGTGTCTGCCATCGTTCAAATCTTTTCCGTAAATAAGCTACAATTTAATTTCTTCTTTTAAGTCCCTTCCGCTCAATAGGCGTAAAAGCAAATTCTCCAATTTTGCTGTCGGTGTAATATCTTTTCGCTTAAATTCCTGCAACAAGCCCGCTGCCAGCGGAATGCCCAAATCATAACCAACCACCATCTCCATAAATTTGGAGAGCTGTTCCTTATGCTGTATCCCTAGAGAAATGGCATGTTTCAAACAAGAAGCAACAAACTCATCCCGTTCTAGCGGTGTCTCCTCTGCCTTCCAAGCAGGATCTCCTAACTCCAGCTTTCGGGCAGTTTGTCGCGCAAATGATGATAACATCAAGTCATTCATCGCTGCGATTTGTGCGTTGCTAATCTTCATAAACTCTAAGCGGAAAATTATAGCATTAAGTCAATATTTTCTACAATTTCCTAAAAAATAATTTATTACATAAAAATTTAAAACCTGACATCGCTACCTCAAATCAAAAAACTTCACAGCTTCCTCCCGCTGACACGTTACTATTCTCCATGTCCCACCAAGCTTGGAACAAAGTGCTTTGCGTAAGCGTATCGAGTTGCTGGGGATTATACCACTTGATGACCCGATCGTAAAGAATGCCATAGGGCACGCGGGCAGGCAGAAGCCCGCTACCCACGCTGTCAAAAATCCGTTGGAAAGTGCGGCCATCGCCAGTAGTGTCTTGGGCTTGCGAAGCTCGGGCACAGAATAATATTAGAACAGTAGCTGCCAATATCTGGCCTATAAATTTTTTCATTGTATGTTGAGTTTAAGAAAGGAATATTAGAGTGTAATGTCAAAGCGACCATCGGTAACGTGCACTATGTTGCCAGAATCATTTGCCGCATCAAACCAGAAAGTACCAGAGATGATAACGCCATTGTAAAAGGTGACGGAAACAGCACCCTTGTTTA
>JBDTKK010000309.1:0-5760 GCA_039935335.1 Chitinophagaceae bacterium | reverse complement strand
AGCATCAGAGGCTGGCGCGGGTCTGTGACCCGTGGCCAGTGCTTGTTGATAGATTCAATTCTAAACAGTCGACATCCCTGTGGCGCGTAGCCTCTAACAAGTCGCCGTTTGGCGCAGGTTCCAGCCTGCGTCGTGCTATTCCGTAGCCTCTGGGTACATCGTTGTTACAAATGACTAAAACGGCCAAGTTTTATTTATTTGACTAAGTCACCGCAAATGAATTGCCGGAATTAGTAGCGCGTTTTCTTGACCGAAAAATACTTTGCGAGGTTCTTGTCATTCGTCCACAAAGTCATAAATCCCAAGTCGGTCAGATAAGTTGCTTTCCTTGGCAGAAAAGTCTTTATACAACGCTTTCCCGATTTGCCAATAAGTGATTTCACGATAATTTGCTGATACATTGGAACCTGTTGCCTCATAGAGATATATATTTCTACACCGTAGTTGAATGTATGTTGTTTAATCATCACTACCTTGTTTTTCACCACAGCTCCGCGGTAGGTAGAGCCAATTGTTGTTCTACCAATACACGCATCGCAGGTAATTACGCCAGCCATCATGATACAGGTATCGGGCGTGGAAAGCAATAGAAACGCGTTAGGAGTGTCCAATTCGTCTTTAGCATATCCGACATAAAGTAGCGCGGCCTTTTGAGGTATCCGAATGGAGTCCACAAAATAATTACGATTTGATAAGTTTTCCACGCAACGGTGGCGCTTAGCTTGCGCGGACGAGTGCAATGTAAATAGTGTAATGGTGGTAACCAGTAGTGCTTTCAAAAACATAAATCGCAAAGTAAGGAAACGGTCTCATGTCGGCCGCGTGAATACACGCGCCGGGGCGGGAAAACAGACGTATCCTAATTCCTAGCTTAATTGCGCACTGATCTATCGCTTTTTGGGAACATAAAACGCAAAGTAAAGAAACAGTCTCATTCCGGACGCCTTAGGACACGCGCTGGGGCGGAGACATGCTCCCGCTGGCGCAGGTCAAGTCCCAACATCATTACACTATCAGGGGCTGGAGTGCGTCTGTGACGCCTGGCCAGTTGTTATTATGGATTTCTGCCGTGGCGCGTGTCTTCACGCGTCCACTCTTCTTAGGGCTCTAGACCCGCGCCAGCTAAGGGCTACGAGTGTATTTTCGAACTTCCTATTTTCACTTTACAATGAAAAAATTTCAGCGAGCTTGGATGGGTAGAGAGTTCGTTACAAGTCGAAGTCCGTGCATCGCCGAGGACACAAACAGGCACAAAGAATTTGAACCCGACCAAAAGGATGCCGTAACCCGTTTTGGAATAGAGCTGTGAAAATATCTTAGATAAGCGGTTGCCTAAATTACCGCACAGACCCATGGATACCAAGCACCATCTGCCAGTCGATTACCCCGTTCGTCTTGCGGGTTGTATTCATTCAGCCTGTTGCCAGTGCAGTCGGCATACTGTAATCCATAAAAGGGGTCGAGTATTACCATTTTATCCCCTGCGCGTGTTTTTCCTACAACCACCACGTAATGTAAACCTCCATTTGACCATTCTACAACGGCAATCGCAGGTTTTTTTGAAGTGGTTTCAAGAATTGCGGCAATACTCGTACCCTGAGTACAGGGTATTTTTGCACTCTTCAGGGCTGCGGGTACTAGCCAAGTTCCTCCTCCACTTGGATCCCAATCATGGTCGCCACCTGTAATCATTAAGCCACCTGAGCCAAGCGATCCGGAATAGTTTCCGCCTTCTTCTGCCATTTCCACAAGTTCGCGTAAATAATCTTCGCCAATGTCTTGATTCATTACTAGTTTAATCACAGTCCGGATACTTGCAGGCCCGCATGAGTTTTCCTTATTCTGAACTACGAGTTCGTAATGGTGACCATCCACGTCCTTGTGATGGTTTTTGGCACCGTGAGACATGAGTGGTTGTGGCGGTGCAGAGCTTTGAACCAGATATTTATTGGCTTTGCCGGCAAACATGGGATCCAGTTTCACGAGTTCCGCTAACAGCGTTTCCACAGTTCCTTTCCCACCCACTTCGATTTTCGAATTTCTAGTGCTGGATTTCCAGCCTCGTGTAATGGAATCCATCCAGACTAAAAGTGCGTCAAAAAATGCCACCTTGCATTTAAGCACATTGGACTTTGAAGCTACAGCCTTTTCATAATTTTCAAAGGCTTTGTCAAGGTCTTTGAGTTTGCTGCTTCGTGGTGTGGTTAATCCTCTGGAAGTCTGCGATTTCCAGTGCTGATAAGTCATCATAGTTGTTAGATATTAGATAGTTAGAAAAAACAAGTTACTAAAACCTTAAAAATCCAAAATGACATTCCATCACGAATTAACTGCCCCTATGTCCCCGAGTCGATTGTGCTAAAAGGCACTTGAAACTACCAGATAGAATGCACCCGAACGCCATTTAAAGGTAGGATTTATTTTCGATTTTTCGCGTTAAGCGATAAAAAGGTTGTTAAAATCTGTTGGCTTTTAGTTATAATGTGTTAGGACAGTTCAGCTTCGCCCTGATACACTTCTTCTCGCGACCGGAAAATTGCATGCAACCCGCCCTCGCAACACACTACAAGAAATTATTTGCTACTTTCCCTAGTCGATAACAGGAGTCTTATTCAGATTGACTTGCAGATTTCTCTCTAAAGTACCATACGATAGAAAGAATTAATGAAACTACAGTCCATTGAATTACCATGCGAATCCAATAATTCTGTGTATGCATGTCAAAATCCTTACTAAAATAATCCAAAACACTACTTACCGAAAGAGTAGCAAGGAATATTAAAAGAAACCGTTCGATTGGTTTGCGTCTATTTTTCATAAGGAAATCGTACAGTAAAGTCACAACTACAAGCTCAAAGGTAGAAGAAATTGCTGTCGTTGCAATGCGAAGTTTCATTCGCCATTGTGCTGACTTAGACTTGCTATATTGTCAACTGCGTAACTGATTCTCGAGTTATTATTTTGAAGCTAATTTTTTATGCAGCAAATACGGAAACCGGAGTTGAGCCTTTCTTCATTTTAAAATAATCCCCACATCATTCCAAACCTCCTACCTTTAAGCAAAACACGCTTATGCCAAATATCTCAAGTAGCAGGTGGCGGACATTCAGCGGCGAAGGCTTGAAACTTCCCGTAAAAGAAGCAGTGGAAGCGGCCATCGTCCGCGAAACAGGAAAAGGATTTAAACTTAAAGTGTGCATCGGTACGGACTCCCAAGTCTATGGCAAGGAAACGGAATTTGCCACCGTTATCGTGTTCCTTCGCGAGAAGCAGGGTGGCTTCATGTTTATCCACAATGAACGGCAAACGAAACCTTATTCCATCAAAGAAAGGATGTTGGTAGAAGTAGCCATGAGCATAGAAATAGCTTATGAACTCTGCGAGCTTTTCAACCGCTATGATGTGGATATGGAGGTTCATGCCGACATCAATACTAATCCGCAATTCCGCAGTAACGAAGCCCTCCGCGAAGCCATGGGTTATATCCTCGGAATGGGTTTCGCCTTCAAAGCAAAACCCGAAGCTTTCGCTTCTTCTTGCTGCGCCAATAAGGCTGTGAATTGATTTGTGGCGTGTTTTCTCAACAATTTGCGTCCTCTGCGATACTTAGCCTAAAATCTTAGTGCCTCTTAGTGTTCTTAGTGCCTTAGTGGTGAATTTTGGTTCCAAAGCTCCCACCCAGCCTCCGCCTGCAACACCAGCATCTCCTCTCCATTCTTAACCTTCGCTCCTCGCGCCTTCCCTTCCGCCAAGAAACCCGTCAGCGGCGGATTATACACTAACTCGTACAACAAATTCCCGCTGGTAAGTCCATCATAAGGCAAGTCAGGAATACCCACACCTTGCGTCCCCAAAATCGTGGTGTTAATGATAATTGGAAATGCTTTTAACATCGCGGCATCAAGTTCTGAATAAAGAAAATCAGCCTTTCCTGGCGTGGCAGAAACCGTCTTAAAAGCAATATTCATTTGCCTAAGTGCAAACCGAACGGCCTTAGAAGCACCACCATTCCCTAAGACCAAAGCAGCACAATGACGTGTTTGTAACAACGGCTTCAAACTCTCTGAAAAGCCCAGCCAGTCCGTATTGTAGCCAATTAATTTTCCTTCGGCAATGTGAATACAATTCACCGCACCAATCGCTTTTGCATCAGCATCTATTTCATCCAAAAATGGTAGGACACTTTCCTTGTAAGGTGCCGTCACATTCAGGCCACACAAATCAGGATGTTGTTTTAGCAGTTTTGGAAATTCAGCAATCGAGCTTAAAGGAAACGCTTCATACCGAGCATCAATCCCTTCCCTAAGAAACTTTTGCTGAAAATACTTTGGTGAAAAACTATGTTTCAGTGGATAGCCAATAATGCCGAAAAGCTTTCTGGTAGCGGGTTTCAAAGCATCATCCATCTTATTTTATGAGGAAGCTATTTCATGTACAAATTGAAAGTATCGCCGCGCAAACCAATGCGCATTGCTTCGAGCGGAATAAGTTCTGATGGCGCAATATTCCCCAAATTCACATTAGCTCCAAGCAATTCCAGGAAGTAAACCTGCTGGGCTTTTTGTGGGGCTTCCCACACTATTTTTTCAGCCGGGATTTGTGTCAGAATTTCTTGTACCAGACCTTCTCGTACCTCACCGCTGCCGCGATAAATACCGACATTGCCAGCTTCCCGCGCTTCGGCAATCACATAAGTTGCGCCAGCTTCCAGTTCGGCCTTCATCAATTCTATCCATTTGTAGGGCGGCATGATATGCGTTGCGTCTTTAGAACCCACCTCGCTTAACACTGTAAAGTCTTTCGCAAGCTTCTCGATATAGCCACACTTTTCGGCGTGAGGAATAATCACCGAGCCGTCGCTCACTTCCACATGCGTGATGCCGTAGTCGAGTAAAATCTTGCGATAATCATCAAATTGCTTGCGCACCAGAAAGGCTTCAAACAAGGTTCCGCCGAAGTAAATCGGAATTTTCGCCTCGCTGTAAATGGCAATCTTTTCTTTGAGATGTGCGGTGACAGCAGCCGTGCCAAAACCAAACTTCACGATATCGATATATGGTTCTGCGACGGAAATGAAATTGTGGACTTCATCAAGTCCGAGGCCTTTGTCCATCACCATGGTGAGGCCATTGATGCGTGGGCGGACGGTACGTTCCGGAATATGGAGCAGTGGAAAATTCATGGGCATTTTAATAAGCGGCGCAAAGGTAAAGGCTGACAAGTATCTTCGCCGCCATGCGTGTCAATAAAGCTATCGTTGGCCTAATGTTGGGTCTGCTTTTCCCCTTGTTGGGATACCTTGTTGTGTATTTTATTTTGGGTCGTGGAGGCTCTTTTACCGATTTCAGTAATTCCATAGTTCACAATGGCGACTTGGCCGGAAAAGTAATTTCCTTGAGTGTTTTGGCCAACCTTATCCCCTTTCTTTATTTCAATAAATATCGTCGCGATTTGACTGTAAAAGGGATTGTAATTGCCACCATTTTGTTCGGGATATTGTTTGTGTACATGAAGTATGTGATGTAGGCTGGGAGCGCGTTCCGTAGGAACGCTTGGTGTCTTGGATGTGCAAAACATTTCGCTCATCAGGGTAAGCCCTGAAAGGCAATGTCATTTAGTTAAGAAACATGGCTGCGATTGATATAGTTTAGAGGTATCTAACATCTTTAAACACATCGTCTGCAAGCCATGTTCGAGGTAAATATAAAAATCATTAGCGAGCTCAAAGCTTTTTTGTCTAGTTCTGCATCAGAATCTTCG
>JBDTKK010000308.1:0-2603 GCA_039935335.1 Chitinophagaceae bacterium | reverse complement strand
AATGTGCCTTCAGGCGCAGCCGTTCAGAAGCTCGATAGCTCTGGCAACTTTGTATGGGGCGCAGGCTGGCAGGCAGATGAGCCCAGGTGGATTGGGCTGGATAATAAAGACAGTGTTTATGTATGCGGGGATTTTTCTGGATGGAATAAGGATTTTGATCCCAGTCCGAATACGTTTTTGCTTTCGGCCAATGGCCTTCGTTCAGGATTTATCATTAAGCTAAATCAAACTCCCCTTCCCACTGGCATTGAGAGTATAAACCGCCAAGGGGACGTAAGTGTTTTCCCCAATCCTTCATCCGGTATCGTCACATTTTCATCGCCACTCGCTATACAGCGTATTCAAGTTACAGACATGGCTGGAAGGCTTGTGTACACCAATGAGCCAAACAAGGCCAAAACGGTCATAGACTTGGGCGGCAAGGCTGGCGGGGTCTATTTCTATGAAGTGGATTGCGGAACGGGGAAGCAAAGAGGGAAGTTGGTGATTTATTAAACCGACTAATTTCTAATTTAGAACACGTTTTCGGAGCGCAAAATTGATTCGTGCAGAATCAAAGCCACTGTGGGTATTTTTATAGTTCATCTATTACAGGGCTATTTCCCGATCTTTTGTCATCCCGGAACGGGAGCTATTTGTGCGATTTTAACTAGAACTCGGCCGAGATAACAGTACTAATTTATAATTTATAATCTGCTGTCCGATAGGTCTGCCCATTTTTAATATTTCAGGATTGTAAGGATGCTAAGCAAAACGTTTTGGGTGATAGTTAATAGCTTCGATACCTTCGCATCTCACAATTTTATCAGCATTCCTATTTTCATTATCATGGATAAATCATTATCACCCGGCTTCGACACTATTTGCATTCACGGCGGCCACAAAGGCGAAGAACATCGCGCACACCTCACGCCCATTTATGCCAGTAGCACCTACACTTTTGATACTCAAGAACAAGCAGTTTCCATTTTTCAAGGCGATGAAGAAGGCTTTATCTATGGCCGTTTCGGGAATCCTACCATCCGCGAAGCAGGATCAAAAATTGCGTTGTTGGAAGGTTTTGGATTGAAAGAGGATGATGGTACAGAACTCAAGCTGGCCGCGCTCCTCCATGCATCCGGCATGGCAGCTATCAACACGATGTTGCTGGGCAATCTGAAGAATGGCGATAAAATTCTGACGCATCAAAGCCTGTATGGCGGCACACAAGAATTACTCGATAAAATTCTTCCCGGCCTTGGCATTGAAAATATAGTTCTCGATTTCCATGACCTCGCAGCAGTTGAATCTTTTCTAAAAAATAATTCGAGCATCAAAATGATGTATCTCGAAACGCCCGCCAATCCTACACTTCAATGCATCGACTTGGAAGCGTTGTGCAAAATCGGACGTGCCCATCAGCTCATCATTTGTGCCGATAACACCTTCGCCACGCCCTTTTTGCAGCAACCTTTTAAGTATGGCGTGGATTATGTGATGCACAGTACCACTAAGTTTCTTAATGGTCACGGAACCGCCGTGGGCGGCGTTTTGGTAGGAAAGGACAATGAACATTTTCAGAAAGCAGTCACGAAAGCACACCGACTTTTTGGAGGAAATAGCAATGCTTTTGAAGCCTTTCTTTTGGTGAATGGTTTGCGCACTTTGGGCATTCGCATGGAGCGCCATTGTAGCAACGCAGAACGAATAGCCCGTTTTTTAGATAACCATCCTGCTGTGGCTAAAGTAAATTATACCGGCTTGGCATCGCACCCGGATTTTGCCATTGCGGCAAAGCAAATGAAGCTGCCTTGTCCTGTTTTGAGCTTCGAATTAAAGGCTGGTTTTGAGGCAGGAAAGAATTTCATGAATGCCCTGAAACTCTGTACCAACGCGGTTTCCCTCGGTACTTGCGATACTATTTTATCGCACCCGGCTTCTACTACACACGTTGGTGTGCCGCGAGACCAACGCATTGCTTCCGGCATTAGTGACGGACTCATCCGCATGAGCGTGGGCATGGAGACAATTGAAGACCTTATTCAGGATTTAAAATCGGCTTTAGCGAAGGCATAGTTTTTGGCAAAGTATTTTTGCGGAATGCACAACGCTTATATCATCGATGCTGTCCGTACGCCCATTGGCAAATATGGCGGCGCATTGGCCTCTGTTCGTCCAGACGATTTGCTGGCTATTGTCATCAAAGCTTTAGTGGAAAGAAACCCGAGTATCGATGTCAATGCTATTGAAGATGTGATTGCTGGCGCGGCCAATCAGGCTGGCGAAGACAATCGGAATGTGGCCCGCATGAGTGCGCTGCTGGCGGGTTTGCCGGCTTCTATTCCTGGAAATACCGTGAATAGATTGTGTGCTTCGGGGCTTGAAGCCATCATGCAAGCTGCCCGTGCGATTATGTGCGGTGATGGCGAAATGTTTATTGCCTGTGGCGTGGAAAGTATGAGCCGTGCACCTTTTGTAATTGGAAAATCAGAGGGTGCTTATACTCGAAATCAAGAGATGCACGACACGACGATGGGCTGGCGATTTGTCAATAAAAAGCTCAAAGCTTTGTACCATCCATTTGCGATGGGAGAGACGGCGGAAAATGTTGCAGAACGATACCA
>JBDTKK010000307.1:0-4812 GCA_039935335.1 Chitinophagaceae bacterium | reverse complement strand
CGAACCCATAATAATGAGTGCTTTCAATTCCATTTGTGTTTCCATTTTGAGTAAAAATAATGTACGTGAAAAGTGTGCCGCTGCAATTTTATGCACCATTTGTGGATGCTTTGCGCAGGCAATTCACTTTCAGACGGCTACCTTTATTCTTCGGCTTCCGTTCCATGAATTCTCTTAAAAATAAAGTTGTCTTAGTGACTGGAGGTTCTTCCGGTATTGGTAAAGAATTGGTGGAGGAATCTCTGCGGCGTGGAGCGTACGTGGCTACTTGTGGGCGAAAGATGGATTCTCTTTTGTTGGCCTTTCCAAATGCAGACCCAGCAAGGCTTTTACTAGTTCGGGCAGACGTAAAGAGCAATGAAGATTGCAGGGTTTTCATTGAAGAATCCTTAGAAAAATTTGGTCGGATTGATGTCTTAATCAATAATGCCGGTATCAGTATGCGTGCCCTTTTTTCAGAACTTAATCTGGAAGTTTTGCGGGAGTTGATGGACGTTAATTTTTGGGGAACTGTTCAATGCACCAAGGCTTCTTTGCCTTCGTTACTTTTCTCAAAAGGTGTGATTGTTGGTGTGTCTTCAATTGCAGGATACCGTGGTCTTCCCGGGCGTACAGGCTACAGCGCTTCCAAATTTGCTATGCAGGGTTTTCTCGAATCTTTACGAACAGAATTATTGCATACAGGCGTGCATGTAATGTGGGTGAGTCCCGGTTTTACTGCGTCAAATATTCGAAATGTAGCCCGCGCTGCGGATGGGCATTCGCAGGGGGAAACTCCTTTAGAAGAATCCAACTTGATGAGTGCTGCCGAATGTGCAGGCCATATTTTGGATGCTATTGCTTCGCGCAAACGCACTTTGGTTTTGACGGCTCAAGGCAGGCTCACAGTTTGGTTAAACAAGCTTTGGCCAAATCTGGCCGATAGGCTGATCTACAAGCATTTCAAGAACGAGCCAGGCTCGCCCGTTTCTTAAATTTTTGCGAAGTAGAACCAACCATTTGAGTTTTTTTGCCGTCTTAGCCTTGACGTTCCTGCATACCTTCACGGGACGAGTCATTTCTATGAAAAATTTTATTTGCGCCAGCTTCCTGCTGTCTTTGCTTTTTAGCCTTTCGGCAAATGCACAAAGAGGCACAATTTACCTAGAGGATAGTTCCATAAAAGTGATGGCTTACGGTAGTGATCGTCCTCTGGCTTGGTGCGGCGGTTTCAATCAACCTCAATTTCAAAATGCAGACCTCAACAACGATGGTATTCCAGACCTCGTCACCTTTGAATGGTATGCCCATACGCTGCGTACTTTCATCAACAAAGGCACGGCTGGCGCGGCTAAGTACGTGTATGCACCTCAATACGAAAAGGGTTTTCCGGTGTGTAATGATTATGTGGTGATGGTAGATTATAACCGTGATGGCGTGTCGGATTTGGTGCATCGTGGGCAATACGGTTTTAGTATTTACAGAGGCTATTTTAACGCAAAAAATGAGCTCAATTTTGTCTTCTATAAGGATCTCTTTTTTAATGCTCCGGGCATCGGAAGGATAAATGCTTATTCGCAACCATCAGACATTCCCGGTATCGCAGATATTGATGGCGATGGTGATATCGATTTCCTCGGTTTTGATGTCTTGAGCGGTACGGTTATAGACTATTTCAAGAACTGTCAGGAAGAGCATCATTTACCCAAAGATTCGATAGAAGTCTGCAACCCTACCCACTGCTGGGGGCATATGTATCAGGGCTTTAATCGTGGCTATACGCTTGGCCTAATTCCTTACAAGAATAGCCCGCAGTGCGGCACAGATGGCACTTTCAATTGTAAAATTGTCAATGGCCAAAAGGTCGTGAAAGCCACGCTGCATCAGGGCAATGCGATGTGCCTAGTGGATATGGATGGTGACGGCGACATGGACTTGCTGGATGGTAATATTTCCTTCAACGACTTGCAGTACGTGGAGAATGGAAGGGCACAATTTGGCGGTACAGATAGCATGATTGCGCAGGATACTTTTTGGCAATCTGGCGGTAAAAAAATAGCGATTACGGATTGGCCTTCTGCAACCTATGCAGATGTGGACGGTGACGGTAAAAAGGATATCATGGTGTCACCGCATTCCATACTCTACGGCGACAATTACAATTGCGTCCATTTTTATAAAAACACAAGTGCTACTTCAGTACCAAAATTCGTGTATCAGAGCGACACTTTTTTTGTAGATAAAACCATTGATGCAGGCTTTGCTTCTTACCCCGCTTTATACGATTATAATCGGGACGGCAAGTTGGATTTGTTTGTAGGTTCAGACGGTTACTACAAAGGCGCAGCGGGGAATCGAAGCAAAATATCTTACTACCAAAATTCGAAGGTTGCGGGAGCAACAACGCTCAATCTTATAAGTAATAATTTCCTGAATATCGATACCAGTAATTTTGCCGGAGCCGCACCGGCATTTGGCGATATTGATGGGGATGGAAAGGATGATTTGCTGCTCGGACATAGCGACGGGACGATTAGCTTTTATAAAAACATGGCGAGCTCAAACGCAGTGCAGCCTCAATGGGTATTGAATCAAAAGGCATTGAAAGACGCAACTGGCGCGGTAATTAATGTAGGCAATTATGCCAGTCCTTATGTTTATGATATCAATAAAGATGGCAAGCCCGATTTATTGATAGGGATGCAATCCGGCTATCTCGTTTATTACCAAAATACGAGCAGCGGTTCAGGGCTTTCGCTCACGCATATCACAGATAGGCTGGGCGATGTTCGGGTAGATTATTTCAATGATTTCTCGGCTTGGTCTAGCATCTGGATTGGCAAGATGGATACCACAAATCAGGAGTATTTGCTTTCGGGGAATGACTCTGGAAGAATTGTGCGTTATACCGGTTTTCAGAATGGGAATGTAAGCACAGCCTATCAGCGTTTAGAGGCAAATTTTTCGGGAATCAATGTTGGCTCAAGGTCCACCCTTGCAGCGGGAGATATTGATGGCGATGGCAAAATGGAATTTATCATCGGCAATACGCTTGGCGGCTTGTATTTGTATAAACAAGGCCCTGTAGTGGGTGTCAATGAAACCCTTTCTAGTAGCGGTTCTTGCAGTGTTTATCCCAATCCTGCGAAGGGGGAATTCATAGCTAAATGGGAATCCGATTTTGCGACTGGAAATGATGTGGTGACGGTTCGGTTATTTAATGCACTGGGGCAGCTTATATCGAGTAATTCGAGTGTCGGGAATAAAGGAGCGGAGGCGATTTCAATTTCAGGATTGCCATCGGGAATTTATATCTGCCACATTTCTACGCCCGGAAAATCTGCTACGCTGAAGGTTTCTGTCATGAATTAGTTAGAAAAAGTAAATAGCGGCATGTTTTTTTTGAATCTTCCCCAACCATTTGCGGATTTATGCCGTCTTACTATTGACAAAAGTTTTTGTGCCACGGGTGTTTCATTTTTTTTTTAAAAAGGCTGGAAAAAGCTCAGTCTTACTTTAACTTTGAAAAGCTACCTGTCTTTATCAATTCTTCGAATCAACTACTTTCTATGAAAAAAGTTTTTTTACTCCTTTTATTTCTTGTTTCAGCTTTTGCAGGGCATGCGCAGATTCTCTTAAATGAGGGCTTTAATGTCACGACTACAACTGCAACTCCACCGACGGGCTGGACTGTTACTAGTACAGGCACTAACTCGGGATGCTATACAGAGCACATTTCTCAGGTGACGAGTGGAGGCTTTACTTGTGCTGCTGCCGGAGCCGGTCCGACACCGAATGCATATTCAGGTACCGGTATGGCAGGTTATAATAGTTGGTCTATTTATTTGGGTGGTATTTCCGACCTTGTTTCTCCCGCATTGAACTTTTCAGGTCTTGGTACAATGAAATTGAAAGTCTGGATTTTTAACCAGAATACCTTGATTTCAAATGCGCACGATAGTTTGTTCATAGCTGTTAATACTACTCCTACATTTGCTGGAAGTACTGTTTTATACGCTAATGACCCTGAATATAATTCTTCGCCCGCAGGTTGGACTCAATATACGTTTACAATCCCTTCTTCGTTTTCAGGTACGACAAACTATATAGTTTTTCGAGGCCAGTCTTATTATGGGCAGGACATCTTTTTTGACGAAGTTCAAGTGCTGACTGCCACTCCGCCTGCGCCAACTTTCACATCAAATAGCCCAGTTTGTCCTTTTTCTACGGCTACGTTTACTGCAACCACCTCGGCGGCGTATCCGAGTCCAACCTTCACGCTAACTGGCCCAGGTATTACCGCGCAAACAAGTACCACGGGAGTGTTCAACCTGCCCAATGTGACTGCTGCAAATGCTGGTACTTTCAGTGTAACCGTTTCGTCTGGAGGCTTTACTTCTGCGCCGGCTACTACCACTTTAGCTTTATATCCAACACCAACAGCCATTTCTACAAGTAATATTGGCACACCGAGTTCTTGTTTATCTCCAGATGGTAGTTTTCAAATTAATGGCCTTGGAGCAAGTACATCCTACACTTTGATTTATCGCCTAGGTGGTGTGACACAACCCAATAAAACCATCACCTCAAATGGTAGTGGAAGCTATTTGCTGGGAGGCTTGCTTGCCGGAGTCTATGATAGCATTCGGGTTATTTCCGGCGCTCCTTCCAATTGCACTTCAAATGTACTTACTGCGCCAGTAATTGTTCCTGCACCCAATCCACCAGCAACACCAGTCATCAACTACACAAATCCAGTATGTCCGGGCAGTACCTTGAGCTTGTCTGTAAATAATGTATTAGCTGGAGCCACTTATTCTTGGTTAGCACCCA
>JBDTKK010000306.1:0-5959 GCA_039935335.1 Chitinophagaceae bacterium | reverse complement strand
CATTCGGAATGATTTCGGGAGGAACGGTCAATAATGTGATTCCAGATATGGTGGAAATGGCTGGTACTTTACGCACCATGAATGAAACTTGGCGCGAAGAGGCACATGGCCTAATCGAGAAAGTAGTGACCAATATTTCTGAAGCTTTTGGTGCCACAGCAACTGTGGATATTCCCAAAGGCTATCCTTCTCTTTACAACAATCCTGCACTCACAACGGCTGCCGAAAGTTGGGCCAAAGAATTTCTGGGTAACGAACAAGTCAAGACTTTAGATTTGAGAATGACCGCTGATGATTTTGCGTTTTACAGTCATCAAGTGCCCGGTTGTTATTTCCGCATTGGTACAAATACTGCCGGCACGGCACATACTGCATCTGTTCACAATCCCCATTTCGATATTGATGAATCGGCCATGGTGACGGCTATTGGGCTGATGAGTTGGTTGGTGCTGGAGGCGATGAAATAAATCCAGTTAGTGGTTCGTGAAGACAAGGACCATACTGCAAAGACAAATTGGAACACGCGTTCTTAGACAAATCGAACCAGACTACAAATCCCTCACAACTCCCACCCCAAGCCGTAAACTCTATCTCATTTTCGTCACCAACTGGTGGTCTATACCTTTAGCCGTTTTTAAAGAAATCTGGTAAGTGCCTACTGGGAATCGCTGCATATCTACCGCGAATTCCTTCGCCGCTATTTCGCTACTGCCATACATCAATTTCCCGGAAAAATCATAAATGTATAATGACTGAATTTCATCCGGCGCAGTTAAGTGCAGTGTATTTTCTACAGGATTGGGGTAGATGGTCACAGGATGTGGATTAACATAGGCATTTACACTGTTTGCTTGAATCACCAGAGGAAGTATTAGCGTATCTGAATCCTTGCATTTTCTAGCAATAAGCTTCACCGAATATACACCACCCTTTGCATAGGTATAAGTAGGATTCTTAACGCTATCCATCTTCCCATCACCAAATAGCCAGGTGTATTTATCACTATTTTTTGAAGTATTGATAAAGGCAACTGTAGTTCCCGTGATAGCAAATGTCAGGCTCGCTTTTGGCAAGGGATTAAAACGATACCAATAGCTAAGGCTATCAAACACTACTTGCTTGGTAACCGCTCTAATCAAAGTTGCATCTGGGGCAGGAAGCCCAGCATCAAAGGGAATTTTACCAGGATCCTTTTTATAGAAAATAGAATAAAAGCTACAAGCTGCAGCAAAGGAACCGCTCAAGGAAGGGTGGCTTTCGTCAGCACTATACAATTCAAGCATTGGATTGACCCTCCTTAGCATTCGCCAAACCCTCGCAACGGGGCTGATAATTGCATTATTGGAGTCTGCAACATTGGTATAACGCAATTGTAGCATGCTATCCATTCCCTGATAAGTGCAGAGTGGCGGGAAAAAAGCACAATTTGAAGGGTCGCCGTTTTTCCTACCCCAAGTCATGTAAAACACTGTTTTGGTGCAGGGATTAGCAGCCTTTATCAGGGAATCCAGTATTTTGGCATAAGGGTAAAAATCTGACTGCACTTGAGATTCAGGAAAAGACGGGATTTGACTTTGTTCTTGAAGCACTACATAATCCCAATTCCCTTGGGCAATGAGGCTAAGTGTGGCAGGGTTGGTACTATGTTGTTGAAAAGTTGAGCCTCCTGGCGTGCTTGATGCGCTGATTAAATAATCACCATTAGCGGAAGCTATATTGCCAATAAGCCCTGGCAAATCATTCACAAACGTATAGCTATTACCAATAAACAAGACTTTCAACGTGTCCGCAGCTTGCGCAGCATTACTGAGGCTAAAAAGTATTGTAATCAGGAGGGAGATTTTTGTAAAAAGCTGCTTCATAGTATTATAATATTTGCGCAATGTTACGACATTTTTGCTAAACACGTTTAGTAAATAATTTGATTTTGGGAATAGTTGGATAATATCGACCTTTCCGATGACTTTCATAGTCGGCCTTTTATCGGCTTCCTAAACGATTTTTGAAAAATGGACCTTTACGGAAAACAAAGCAAAAGCATTCCACAAAAGATTGTTATTCATGCTATTGAGATAATAATCCTTTGGCTTTCCTATTTGTTTTCTTTGGCGCAGTTCAAATTTGGTTTCATTTTACTCCTTAAATTCTTCAAGATTGTGCCGCCGTTGCTCGGTCGCAGACCTACAACGAATTGGATAACGTCACTTTACCGCTTCTGTCAGTAAGCTATTTCGATTTGAACTTTGCCAAAAATCTTATTCAAGAAGTACATTCGAGCATTCTAGGCATACCCACTATTTCCGCGACCTTATGGATACCCAACAATGCGCTTTTTATAAAAAATTGGTACTCGGCATCCATTCCTGTCCTTCTATTTTGTTTCTTTGCGTTCTATAATGCTCCGAAGCTGGATAAATATCTCGCTGAAAAATACGGTAAAGGCTTTGAAGAATATGCTAGAAAGACAAAAATGCTCGTACCATTTTTATACTAAAACACCCTATTTAATTAGTATTATTCCGCTCGCAACAAGTTGGCAACCAAGCCGAAACATTATCACTCACTTCAACAAAGCCGTATGAAAAAGCCATCATCAGGCACCAAAATACTTTATCAAAGAGTAGTGTTTTTCATAGCAGCCGCGCTGTGTTTAACCCCACTCATCTCCCCGCCCGTTGCCCTTCTTTTGGGTTTAATTGTCGCGCTTTTACTGGGGCATCCGTACCAAAAATACAATCACAAAGCGACAACTATCCTGTTGCAAGTTTCGGTTGTTGGGCTTGGCTTTGGCATGAATGTGACGAGTGCCATGAAAGCAGGAAAAGAAGGTATTCTTTTTACCGTGGTGTCTATAATTGGTACTTTAATTCTGGGATTTCTTCTGGGGAAACTCTTTAAGATTGAGAAGAAGACATCTTACCTAATATCTTCCGGAACAGCTATTTGTGGAGGAAGTGCCATTGCAGCCGTTGCTCCAGTTATCAAAGCGGATGAACGACAAATTTCTGTGGCCCTAGGTACAATTTTCATCCTCAACTCGATTGCGCTAATTATATTTCCTTATATCGGGCATCAACTGAATTTAACGCAAACTCAATTTGGCTTGTGGTGCGCCATTGCCATCCATGATACCAGCTCTGTGGTGGGCGCAGCCGCTAAATATGGTGAACAAGCGCTGGAAATCGCCACAACCGTGAAATTGGCTCGTGCACTTTGGATAATACCCGTGGCCATTATTTCTACATTCATATTTAAAAGTAAGGATGTAAAAATCAAAATCCCCTACTTTATTGGCCTGTTTGTATTGGCAATGATCATGAATACCTACATCCCTTTTGTGCAACAAATCAGCCCCTATCTCACCAAAATTGCTAAGGCCGGATTGACGCTTACCTTATTTCTCATTGGCTGTGGACTGAACAAAACCGTATTGAAAAGTGTAGGTGTTAAGCCGCTAATTCAAGGAGTAATACTTTGGATTACTATTTCATTGACTGCACTTTGGGTAATCATGCATGTTACCGTTTAAAATAATTCAGGATTCTTTTAGGAAAAGGAGATTTTAAAAAGGGACTTGCGCCCATTTCGCGGTAATTGTTACGAAGGGTATTATCACCGCACTTTTAACTACTTTCAATTAGGGCTTAGAGAACGCCTCAGTGACGGGAAGCAGGATGTTTGGCAACGGTTATGAAGTCCGTTAAGGTCTGTAATCGGCGGCAGCCATTAGGGCTAGAGCCAATTAACGTAGCAGTGCACGTTGCTACAAGCAAATTCGCCCTCGGCTGAGCCGAGGGCGAATGATTTCAACCCTTTTTCTAAAAAAAATAATGCTGATTCCCTAGTTTGGGGTCTTACCAAGAATCACTTACATCAGTTGTTTTGCACGCTTCAGCACAGCCAATGTAGGATCCATTGAAATGGCCTCGTCGCATAGTTGTTTCCCTTCCGTGTCTCTACCCATCTTAATATAGGCAGTACCAATTTGATAAAGAGCCCTAGCGTTGTTCATATCCATCTTCATCAATTCATCAAGATAATGAATGGATTCTTTGTAGCGGCCACTGTGATAGCACACATCTGCAAGGCAATTGAGCAAGCCAATGTCTCCAGGACGACGGTCTAGCATACTGCGCATGATCTTCAAGGCATCATCGGCTTTGTGGTCATCGGCGAGTGTGTAGGCCATATTGAGGTAGAAATCGTCGCCAGGTTTGTAGCCTAAGTCGAGTGCCTTTTGGAAATATTTTATCGACAAATCTGCCTGAAGAGCGGTGGCGCAGATAAGTGCCAATTCATAAACACGTGCAGCTTGAGGAGCGGTATCCACAGCTAATGAATGTTCGTAAAACGGGATAGCTGCTTTGTAGTTTTCCTCCTTCATCATGATGCGACCGAGGTAGTAGGCAGCTTCGGCATTTTTAGGATTTTCCTTTAAAGCCATTTTCAAATACTGAACTGCTTGACCATAATTCTGTGTAGAATAGTGGCTACGGCCTAAAATCCATGCCCAGTCGGTAGTTTGAGGCAGTTTAGATTGCAATGCAGGCAGTTTCTCAATTACTTTAGAATATTGACCAAAATCGAAATAGAGCTTCATTAATTTGGCTTGCGTCTCGTAGTTGGTCGGTGCAATATTGCTTGCAGCTTCCAGAGCTGATACCAGCGGCCCCATCCGATGCATAGTTTGGCATACCTCTGCGATAGCTAATTGGTATAGTTCGCTTCTCGGATTCTTTTGTGCTGCCTTTTCATAAAAGCTCCAAGCATTGGCATATTGCCGTGCTGCTTGAAATTCCTTTCCTTTGGAAAAAAGGGTACCCGCACTATCCAGGCTTGAAGCACTTGCCCCCAATGAAGTGCCCAATAGAACCACAAAAACTCCGATGCTACAACATCCCTTTGAAATTTTATTCAACATACCTTTTAGTTAGGTTTTTAAAAATGAAACTTTGAGAATACCTCGTTTGGCAATTTTAATATTGATTAAATGTACTTGGAGGGAAAATAGGCGAATAGGTATTCGCTACCACTTAACTAAAGCGCAGGTAAATAGGCTTAAAGTAAGGTTAACAGGCTTGTTAAGGAGTGGTTTATTGCATCACTCGGCGGATAAGTCGGAGTCTATGGGTTCTCATCTTTAGGCTACGGCTGATGATACCGGCGGGGTCTATTTTATCCACTACTACCCGACCGGCAGTATCTGTGGCGTGGAGTATAGTTTCTGTATCTAAAATCATTCCCACGTGGGTGATGATGCCTAAATCATTGTCGAAGAAGGCCAAATCTCCTGCTTTTGCTTCTATCAGAAAATGTACATCCTGACCGACTTTTGCCTGCGCCGAAGCATCTCTAGGAATCGGAATTCCGCAGAGCTTAAAGGCCATTTGGGTGAATCCGCTACAATCAATCCCAGCAAGGCTTCTACCGCCCCATTGATAGGGCGCATTGCGGAAACTGAAGGCTGATTGCAGTAATAATTCTTCCGAAGTTTCAATCTTGTCGAGGCGGTTTTTCTTTCCTTTAAATTTTCCTTGAAATAGAGAAAGTTGGGGAAAAGAGGCGGCATCGCGCAGGGCATCGAGCTCACAGCCTGCGGGCAACCAAAGTGCTTGTTCGTCCTGGAGCAATGCCCCGTTTTGAGTGCTCGAAAACGTACGAATTTTACTTCCAAAACGTTGGCTTTTAATAGGCTGAATTTGGCCCATTTTGCACCAACCTTCATAACTATCCCAATCGCAGCGAACCCGCGCCCAGGCTGTTTCTTCATTAAAATCCAAAACCGAAATGCGCTCCCCAAATAAAAGCTGGGAACATTGCTCGGAAGTATGAGCCGGTGCTACGCGCAAAGAAGCCACACTGACGCTGCAAATGGCATAATTGAGCATTACATGCAGCTTAGAAACGTTGGACATTTTTAAAAGAACGCGGCGAACTTACGGATAATCTTGCTGAAAGA
>JBDTKK010000305.1:0-4499 GCA_039935335.1 Chitinophagaceae bacterium | reverse complement strand
TTACATTTGCGCCCCGGCGAGTCTTATACGGCCAGCTCCTATTAATCCCCCAGGGCAGGAATGCAGCAAGGGCGTATGGTTGTAGCGGTGCGATGTGAGTAACTCGCCGGATTTTTTTTGCGGCTACGTGAAGGATTTTCCTCCTGAAAAAGCAGAAATACACTCAAAACATCCTCTCAATGACTCCTGATAAAATCAAATTCGGCACCGATGGCTGGCGTGCAATTATTGGCAAGGACTATACTGTTTATAATGTGGCTCGTGTAGCCAACGCATTGGCTAAATGGCTTCTTAAAAACAGAAAAGAAGGTAGTACACCTGTAGTAGTGATTGGCCATGATTGTCGCTTTGGTGGTCGCATGTTTTCAGAAACCGCAGCCGACGTGCTTTGTGGCGCAGGCATCAAAGTTTTAATGCCTGATGAATTTGCCAGCACACCGATGGTTTCGCTCGGCGTATTGACCCACAAAGCCGACCAAGGTGTTGTCATTACTGCTTCTCACAACCCCGCAGAATACAATGGATTTAAGCTGAAAGGCCCACATGGCGGCCCTTCTACTACACAAACAATTGCCGAAGTGGAAGCCCTTCTTGAAGATGAAGTAGCGATTCCCGGTAAGAGTTTGGAAGAATGGGAGAAAGCCGGATTGCTTGACTGGATAGACTTGGAGAAAGAATACGTGGATTACATCGAGACGAAATTTGACTTTAAAAAGCTGAATACTTCTCCATTTAAGATTGCCTACGACGCGATGTATGGTGCAGGTCAAAACGTGATTCGCCAAATAATTCCCGGGGCAGTTTTGTTGCATTGTGAAGAAAATCCGGGCTTCAAAGGCACACAACCTGAACCTCTTGATATGCACCTCCGCGAACTTTCCGTTACCGTTGCCAAAACGCCGGAACTCGCCATGGGCCTAGCTACTGATGGTGATGCAGACCGCATTGGGCTCTACGATGGTGATGGGAATTTTGTAGATGCGCACCATGTCATTTTGCTGCTCATCCACTATCTACACAAGTACAAAGGCTTGACCGGAAAAGTGGTCGTTGCCTTCTCCGTGACCGACCGCGTAAAGAAGATGTGCGATACTTATGGCTTACCCTTTGAAGTTACTAAAATCGGCTTCAAGTATATCTCCGAAGTGATGATAAAAGACGATGTACTTGTGGGTGGAGAAGAAAGTGGCGGCATAGCGGTGAAAGGTCATATCCCGGAGCGCGACGGACTTTTTGATGGCATGTTGCTTCTGGAATTCATGACGCAGACTGGCAAAACCATGAAGCAATTGTTGGAAGAAGTGTATGAAGTGGTCGGTACTTTTTACTATGACCGAAACGACATGCATATTGACGAGGCCAAGAAGCAAGAAATCATCAAAACCGCGGAGGACGGGGGTTACAAGGGTTTTGGAAAATTTACTTATACCCGTACCGAGAACCTTGACGGTGTGAAATATTACCTAAACGGCGGGGGCTGGGTGATGCTTAGAGCTTCCGGCACAGAGCCTGTCCTTAGGATTTACGCCGAAGGAAATAGCATGGAAGAAACTGAAGACATTCTCAAGGAAGTGAAGAAAACTATCGGTCTGTAAAAAGCACTTGGCGTGCGATTAGCTTATAATCCTGACCCGACTTTTTATTCTTTAAGAAATAACTTTAGGGCATTCCGCAACCATTTTCTGAAACTCTGTTTTACGAATGAAAGTCACCATTCTTGGCAATAATTCTGCGTTACCAGCTTTTGGCCGGAGTCCGACCGCGCAAGTTGTTTCCGTATATGGCCAAGACATTTTGATAGATTGTGGCGAAGGCACGCAAATCAAGATGCAAGAGTATGGTATCAAGTGGCGGCACATGGATTATATTTTCATCTCGCACCTTCATGGCGACCACTACTTTGGCATCTTTGGCTTGCTCAATAGTATGAGTCTCTTGGGGCGCACAACTGCGCTTCATCTTTACGCACCTGCTCCGCTGGAAGCCTTGATAGACGCGGTTTTGAACATCGCCGGCTCCAAGCACGCTTTCCCTTTTTACTTCCATGCTTTACCAGAAGGTGCTGCACTTTTGGTGGATGAAAAGAACTTTTCGGTGCAATGTTTTCCCGTAGAACATCGCATCCAATGTCACGGCTTTGTGATTACCCGCAAGACGCGCGGACGGAAATTATTGGTGGATAAAGCAAACGCCGCTGGCATTCCTTCGAGCTTCTACGAACGCTTAAAAAACGGAGAAGATTATGTGGATGCAGACGGCCGCGTGATTCAGAATGCCATGCTCACTACAGATGGCCCAAGTGAGAAACGTTATGCCTTTTGTGCCGATACGCGCTACACCGATTCCTTCATGGAGTATATCAAGGGTGTGGACATGATTTATCATGAAAGTACGTACCTCAATGACAATGAAAGCCGCGCTGCTGAACGTTTTCACAGCACAGCGGCACAAGCGGCAATGATTGCCCGAGATTGTGGTGCAAAGCAATTATTGCTTGGTCATTACTCTTCTCGCTATCGCGAAATAGAAGAATTTGCTGTTGAAGCCGCGGTGATTTTCCCGAATGTTTTGGCGACGGAGGAAGGCGCGGCGTATGAGTTGTAAGGGGGGGGAATCAGTCGTTGTAAACGTCTTTTCTATCCGCCACTTCTACTACTTCAACAACAAGCTCGGAATCAAAGATGTCGTAAATAACACGATAATTCCCAACCCGAATTCTGTAACCACTTCAGCTTTTCAATTTGAGATACCCATGAGGGCTAGGGCTGTTTTCGAGAGATAAGATTGCCGTCTTTATCTTGAAGTAGTTTGGTTCGTGAATTTTTTGCAAAGCCTTTCTGGCCTCTTTAGAAAAATTGAGGAAGTAAATCATACTCAAACTTTAGCGTTCTTTCGTTCAGCTTCTATCCCCGCAAATACCTCACTCGCTGGAATTCTAGTCCCGTCATCCTTTGCTTTTGCCGCATCATAGGCTTGAACATCTTCCATCATTTCCAACTCGTCCAAAAGGCGTTGATAATCCGAAGCGGACAAAACCACAAAAGATTTTTTCCCGTTTTCGTCCTTGATGTATTGTGGATGAAAAGCAGTCATAATAAGTCAGAATTTAGTTGTTCCCAAAGTTAAGAATAGGTTGACTATTAAAAGTAAGCACTTCAAGTCAAAGAAGTCTGATTTGACCAAACAAAAGCGACGAGAAAAAGCTGGAAAGAATAGTAAGTCTCAAACTTGATTTGAGTGCGCTTAATCGCTGCTCCCACCTGCTTCCTTTACATTTGAAGCATGAGCAATGAACAAGAAGAAGCCGCCTTTCTCGCCCGCTACGAGAAGCTAAATCCTGCCCAAAAAACCGCTGTGGACGCGGTTTACGGGCCGGTGATGGTAATTGCAGGCCCAGGCACAGGCAAGACGGAAGTACTCTCCATGCGCATCGCTCAATTGCTGCGATCCGAGGCCCAAGTACAGCCCCACGAAATCCTTTGTCTTACTTATACAGACGAAGCCACGCACGCCATGCGCAGAAGGCTGGTACAAATTATTGGCCCCGCCGCACACAAGGTTCAAATCTTCACTTTTCATGGCTTTTGCAATACCGTTATCCAGTCTTTCCCAGAGCATTTTGGCAAGGGAAATATGCAGCCCATTTCAGACCTGGAAAGAATAGAAACGCTACATGAAATCATTGATAAACTTCCTCCAGGAAATCCTTTACGACGCTTGAGTGGCGAAATTTATTTTGATACCAAACGACTGAACGAGCTCTTCAATTTCATGAAGAAGGAAGCAAAGACTTCCAAGGAAATTTCTGATGCCATTGACTTGTATATCGCTTCGTTGCCAAATAATCCAGAATATCAATACAAGAGAAAGTACAAAGACTTCCAAGCTGGCGACGTGAAAAAGGAACTACTCGACAGCGAAGTAAAACGCATGGAGCAAACCCGAGCTGCAGCCAATCTATTCGATGTTTATCTTGAGAAACTGAAAGAAGCCGGTCGCTATGATTTTACTGATATGATACTTTGGGTGCTGCGAGCTTTCAAAGAGGCTCCCGCCATTCTGCAACAATATCAAGAGCGATTTCAGTTCATTTTAGTGGATGAATTTCAGGATACAAATGGCGCGCAGAGCGAACTTCTTTACGAACTCACCAAGTTTTGGGACGACCCAAATCTGTTTGTAGTAGGCGATGATGACCAAAGTATCTATGAATTTCAGGGAGCGCGAGTGAAGAATATTATCGAGTTCTATGAACGCTTCAAAGAGCATATCGAAGTCATTGTGCTCACAGACAATTATCGCTCTTCCCAAGCCATTCTGGACATGGCAACAAGCTCTATCAACAACAACCAACAGCGATTGATTAGACAGGTGGAATCCTTAAAATTGAACAAGGATATTGTGGCCAAGAATCCTCGCTTCGCGGATGGGAAAGACAACATTAGGCCAAGGATAAAACAGTATCCAAATCTACTTCACGAGCAAGCAGATATTGTGAT
>JBDTKK010000304.1:0-4667 GCA_039935335.1 Chitinophagaceae bacterium | reverse complement strand
CGTTGCAATTCCTCATCAGTTTGCGGAAAGTGGATACCAGCAAGGGCTGCGGAGCGTGGGAGCAGGTGATAATGCTCCAATATTTTTTGGGGTAAAAGCTCTGGAATATCCTCTGGTTTTATGGCCTGAAAAAGTGCTTGTGTAAGCTTGGCAAAAGAGCGATTGGTAATGCCTCGGCTAATTAGTTTTTGGGTGGAAGAATAGACAGGTTGTCGGCCAACGATGTTCGTTTCGGCACTAAGCAATTCAACTTCGGGATGAGGAATGTTGGCCTTTCCCATGAAGAAACTGACCTTGCCGAAGACCACATATTTCGCACCATCTTTCAGGATTCGTTTCATGGCAGCGCGACCTTGAAACCAGAGCAGTTCTATGCGTTCGGTGTCGTCATAAAGCGTGGCCAATAAGCGTCTTTTTCCGCCATTGCCTTCTTCGCCAATATTGGTGATGATGCCCTGAAGTTGCACCCATTCTGAGTCTTCAGTTATCTTGTTGATGGGCAGGATTTCGCTGCGGTCGAAGTATCGATAAGGGTAGTGGCCAAGTAAATCTTCGAAAGTGTGAATATTCAAATCAGCCTTTAGCAGCGCGGCTTTCGCCGGGCCAACGCCTTTTAGGAATTCAATAGGTGTATGGAGTTTCGATTCGCTCAAGGCTCCTAGATTTTCCTTTAAAAATGCACAGAAATTTTCGAAAAATCTTTTTACGGGCTAAGGCTATTTTTCTTTTTCTACAGCTAAAACTGTTCTTAGTTTTAAAGTCTGTGCCGCACGCATCACGGCTACGATGCTTTCAGCATCTGCTTTTTTGTGCGCATTGATGACTATGGTTGCGGTATCGTGGTCTGATTTTTTTAGAGCATCAAAGATGCGGGCGTTCAAAGAGTCGACAACCGTGGGGCTAGTACCTACAAAAAAGTGTTGTTGAGAGTCTATGGATACGACGATTGTTTGCTTTGCTTTGGTATCGCTTTTTGCCTTTGGAATGTTCAGTTTAATGACATTCGGGTTGGCTAAAGTTGCAATGATGAGGAAGAAGAACAGCAGGATAAACAGGATGTCGTTTAGGGCATCTGTAAAAGGTTCATCGCCTTTTCCTCCTTCTCTGAGATGTGAACGTAACTGCAACGGATTGGTGTGATTCTAAGGTTCTTTGATGGGTAAAATGATACTTGAAAATTCGGCTATTTCGCAGGCTCGTGGAGGATGTCCAAAAACTCTGTGGTGATGGCTTCCATTCTGTTTACGGAGTGGTTGATACGTGCATTGAGATAGCGAAAAGCAATGTAGGAAAGTAGCCCGATAATCAAGCCCACAGCGGATGTTACCATTTTAGTGTAGATACCGCCGGCGAGGGTATTTATTTCCAAACTGTTTGCTTGTTGAATGTCTGAGAAGAGAATCATCATACCGAAAATGGTACCCAAAAACCCGAACATCGGAGCGATGCTGGCCACGGTACTGAGAATAGAAAGATTCTTTTCCATCTCGTAAATCTGAAGCTTTCCAGTGGCTTCCATACTCTTTTCGATTTGGTCGATAGGTTTGCCGATGCGGGAAATACCTTTCTCAATCATCCGTGCTTCAGGCGTGTTTTCATTTTTACAGAGGGACTTGGCACCAGCAAGGTTTCCGTTGCTTATTTGCTCGCGTACTTTATAAATGAATCGGTCATCGGTGGGGGCTATTTTCCTTAATGCCAATAAGCGTTCCACAAAAACGTAAACCATGACGATGGAACAAAGTAGCAGTGGAATCATCAATACGCCACCTTTCCAAAGTAGCTGAAAGAGAGACATTCTTTCTGGGGCAGCAGCAGCAGTAGCTACGGCTTTTAGTGTGGTATCCGCTTGCAGCAGCAGGCTAAGTAGTGACATGTATTGATGAAGTGTGAAGGCCAGCAAATGTAAACGTTCCGTTGGTTCAGCCTTGTGGCGTTAGGAGTTTTAAGAAAGCAATAATTTTTAGTGGAAGAGAGTGGAGAACTCTTAAAAAGAAGAGTGCGTCTTTGATGACGATGGTCATGAATTTTACTGGGTTTTATCACTTTTCGCCGATCGCTTTTTGCCATTTTTGACCCTGTTTTTGGGAAAATTCATCCAAAATATGCCCTAATATAGATATTTGTTTATTTAATTTGCATTAAAATTAATGTACTTCTGAAGTTATAAATCAATTTCGTTTGCTCGCAAATTTCTTGAGCAATTATTCCCGAATCGAGATTCAAAAGAATTCTGCAAAAATAAGCCCTTTACTCTGGAATCCTTTCTCTGCAAGGTGCTGCGGGTAATCAGTATTACTTTTTTAAAAAAAAACTGGATACTCGCAAGAATAAAATCTTTGGCGCTTGAATCGGGATTTATTCAAAATGTCCCCCGTTATTAAGTTGAGTTATAGATTACCGAAGATTTTTTATGTAATAGTACACTCCGGCATGATAACAAGCGAATAACATTCCTGCTTAGTTTTGTAAAGTACTCGTTAATGAAGGGGAAAGATTTTTTAGCGAGAATTTTTTTAAACCGATTAACTAACAACCTATCTCATGAGAAAGCTTTTTACGCTAGGGTTACTATTACCCTTTTTTATTTCTCCCTCCCAAGCACAGACATTTACCCGTGTTGCTTTGGTGAGCCCTACTCTGGTTTCTGCACCCAGTGGTAATCTAAGGCCAGGTGCACTTTACAAATATGCTAATGCAGCTAAAAATATTGATGCTTATATCCTTTTCGTGAAAACTACGAATACAGGAACTAACGCAGTTGGGCTATTTGCGTTTGATAATTTAGCCTCTGTAAACAACCCTGGCGGATATGATTCTTCTTTCCAACCAGTTACAAGTTGTTCTAATACGAACAGCTCCGGTCTTTGGACTCCGGGTGGGCAATGTGGTCAGGGTTATGTAAAGATGAGCTATAGCGCGAATCAAAATTATTTGGCGCATTTCAGGATTTATTTTAAGAAAGCAGGCACCACTATCGATACTGCCTTGAATCTTCAAGCAGCTTTTATTGATATAGATGGTTTTGGTAGTGGTACTGAAGCCGAACAAAATGCTTTTATGCCGGGCGTTTCTTATAAGTTGGCCAGTAACACAACTTTAACTGTTACTCCACGGCAGGATGGCTTGTTGAATGTAGAGGGTAAACCTGCAAACGTGAATGGAATTAGTTTTACTGCTATTACGGCGCTTACCCAAGTGACTTATCTTAACAGGACTTATGTTGATTTTGCTGTAGGGATGAACACACACAATGCAAATAATGCCGGTGGCTGTTATGATGCAGTATCTGGTGGCCGTTTAGCATCGGTATCATTTTCTCAGCAACCTGTTTTCCCTACGCCACCTGTTGTTACTCCTACCGTCATCAACTTACACGGTACTGTATGGGACGATGCAGACGGTAGCGCAAATAATACATTTACCAATATAAAAACGAATTCTGAAACCGGTACTAATGCTGGCGGCACTTATGTATATGCTTTAGATTCGGCAACTGGGACTATTGTTGCACAAAGTACGGTGTCATCAAATGGTACTTGGTCAATTTCAGATGTTCCAAATGGCCTTCCTATAACCCTTTTATTGAGCAGCATAAATCTAAATGATGGCGTGACAAATGGTGGCTTGACCGGCACACTTCCTACAAATTGGGTGGCAACGGCTCCACTGGCGCGTCCTTCTTTCCGACCAACCGTCAACCTGTTCAACCTTGATTTCGGCATTGAACAATTACCACTTGCCTCTACAAAAACCGCTCGTAGCCAAAAGAATCCGCTCGGTACAGTCTCCGTCACCGTTCCAGCTTCCACTTTTGTCACTTCGGATAATGACGGTACGGTAATAAAAATACGTTTAACAGCTTTCCCCACAAATACGACGAGTATTACTGTAGGCACTACGACTTATTATCCCAATACTGCTGCTCTTCCTACCACCTGTCCTACTGCGAGTTGCCTAGTATTTCCAACCGCTGGTGTCACCACCACTACCAACACTTCAGGGCAGCCCACAACAAGTATAAAGTTAGATCCAATTGATGGCACAGTAACGGCAAACATTCCTTTTGTATCTATTGATAATGCTAATTTTGAAAGTGCAGCTCCCGGCGCGGCGATGATGCCTTTCTTTGAGCCACTACCGCCAATTGCGCAAAACATAGACAATGCTCCAATCAATAACAGTCAGCCACAAACTCATATCGGCCAATTTGTAGCTAGCGACCCACAAGGCGACCCAATATTAACTTATAAAGTACTTAGTTTGCCTCCTGCCAGTACTGGTAAGCTTTATACTTGCAGCAGCAATACCGTACCTTGTACAGGCAGCTATACCCTGATAACGATTAATCAGGTTTTAACCCCCGCGCAAATACAAGCTTTATATTTTGCCCCGCTGAATTCATTTATCGGTACTACTTCCTTTACCTATAATGCCAGCAGCCAGAATGGGATAAGCAATACCGCAACCGAGACCATCCCAATAGTAAACCTTCCACCTACAGCCAACAGCTTTACCACCGGAGCGGTGCAGAAAAACAGCAGCAATAACCCGCTGCCAAGTTTATCTGGTGCAGACAAAGACGGTACAGTAGTATCGTATCAAGTAACACCACCGAATCCGAGCCACGGTAGCCTCACCTATTGCGTGACCCCGCCAAGTACTGG
>JBDTKK010000303.1:0-5601 GCA_039935335.1 Chitinophagaceae bacterium | reverse complement strand
ACGTCTCTTTCAACCAACCAAAAAACTCCCGTTGCCAGGCAATTGCATTTTGTGGATGCAACACCCAGTGATTTTCATTGGGCAGGTACAAGAGCTTGCTCTTAATTCCCCGCAATTGAGCTGCCTGCAAGGCTTCCAACCCTTGCTCAATCGGCACACGATAGTCAATTCCGCCCTGTACAATCATGATGGGAGTATTCCATTTAGCCACGTAATTTGAAGGATTAAACACGGTATAAGCCTTTGGTGTGGGCACTTTCCAGTACGGACCACCGCCATCCCAATTCGTAAACCAAATCTCCTCCGTAGTGCCATACATGCTCTTTGTGTCAAATACGCCATCGTGCGCAATAAAGGTTTTGAATCTATTGTTGTGAATACCGGCCAGCATATAAACGCTATAGCCGCCGTAGCTCGCGCCAATACAGCCCAAACGGTTTTTGTCGACATAAGGCTCTTCAGAAATAGCATCAATGGCGCTCAAATAATCCTTCATAGGCTGTCCGCCCCAGTCGCCGGAAATTTCTTCGTTCCATTGTACACCCCAGCCCGGCATCCCGCGCCTGTTGGGTGCTACGATGATATAACCTTGTGCCGCCATCAAAGCAAAATTCCAGCGGAACGAATAGAATTGCGTCAAGGCACTTTGCGGGCCACCTTGGCAATAAAGTAGGGTAGGATACTTTTTATGAGGGTCAAAATTGGGAGGATAAACCACCCAAACACCCATCTCTTTATTGTCCGTTGTCTTCACCATCCTTAGCTCCGTTTCGCTAGGAACGATTTTGCTGTAAGACGCGTCATTAGTGTGTGTCAGCGGACGCATAGCACCACTCGGACTTACCGCCCAAAGCTCTGCAGCCGTGTTCATATCCGTGCGCGAAACGATGATTTCTCCGTTCGCTGATTGACCCACAATCCCTGCGATGTCAAACTTTCCGGCAGTTACCTTCCGCAAGTACGGAATCATTCTCGTCATCAAGTTCGCAGGCACTTCTACCTGAAACATTTGTTCCGTTCCGCGCCAGGCTGCATTGAAGTAGATAGACTTTGAATCTCTGCTCCAGATAAAACCATCAACCGTTCCATCCCAGACGCTTGTCAGGTTTATTTTTACCATCGCACTCGTGTTTACGTCCATCACAATCAGGTCGTTTTTATCCGCTTCATACCCCTCGCGACGCATACTCAACCAAGCCATTCTAAGCCCGTCCGGGGAGAATATTGGATTAGTGTCATAACCCATTCTGCCCGCAGTCCAATTGGTCGTTTCCTTGCTCGCTAGGTCATAATGGTAGAGGTCGGTATTGGTGCTGGTGGCATATGCTGTTCCGTATTTTTTCTTGCAGACGTACACAACCGCTTTGCTATCGGGTGTCCAGCGGAAGTCTTCATCGCCACCAAAAGGCATCTGTGGACAATCATAGGGTTCACCTTCCATAATATCGGTAGAAGCCGCGCCATTCTTGAGTTTTGCTACAAAAATGTGCTTGTATTTGCCGTCTTCCCAAGTGTCCCAATGGCGGTCATTGAGGGTTCTGTAAATCTTAGCAGTGGTGTTAGGCAAATCTTTATAAAGGTCAGAGCCATTCACAGGTTTCACCAGCACTTCCTTCACATAGGCGATAGACTTTCCATCGGGTGAAATGCGCAGTTCTCCTGCATCTTTTAAACCGTCAAAAATGGGTGTCCAGCTCTGTCCATTACCTCCTTTGTACAGATTGCCTTCGAAAGTGGCGTACCAAACATCGCCATCGCGTTGCACAACTGTATAGCCGTCTTTCACTCTCGTTTCGGTAGTGCTGCCCGTTGCGGTAAGCGGCATTTGGTAATGCGTGATTGTGCTTTTCTCGGTTTGCCAATCGATGTATTTAACGCTGTAATAAAGCGTCTTGCCGGAGGTGCTTATGCCTTCGGCAGAGGTTCGGCCAAGTGCCCACATTTTTTCGGGCGTGAATTTCTCCTGCGCCATTGCCGCGCCGGATAGAAAGAGTAATGCAATGAGCAATTGTTTTTTCATGGCTGTAAATTTCGGTCTTTGAATGGGTGATTTTTTGGGGGAAGACTTCGAACTTTTAAAATGGAAAGGAATGCACCCGAGGGCTCAATCTACAAAAGCAGGCTTTAAGTTTAAAATCCGTAGGCCAAATTCACAACTAATTTAGTCGTCATTGCGGGGAGGCTCCCGAAAAGTCGGGACAGGTTTTGCGACGAAGCAATCTCACAATTGACTAGATCTACTCGCTTTGAGATTGCTTCGTCAGTCGCCCGGCCTCCTTCCTCGCAATGACGAACGTAGATGTCTAATCAATCTTCACTTAAAAAAGTCAGTGTCTTTCCTTTTATTCTTAGACTCTTCAAAGTCTATCTGCTGCTCCCAGCCTGCTTTTAGGTTGATGGTGTTGCCATAAGGAATCACTTTTTCCGGCTGAATTTTCAAGAATAAATTCCCTACATCCCAACGTCCATTTTCATTTTTATCCTCAATAATCCGAAGGGTGTAGGTACCTGGCGCAAGCCTTAAAAGATTGACCAGCGAATCCATAACAGGTGCTTGATACACTGTGTCGGTCGGTGTGCTAACCTGAAAAATAAAGCCTTTACCAAAGTATTTCGTGGGAAGGTGCACACGCAATTTCCCATAATCTTCGTCGCGCTTCGTGCGGAAGGTATAGCGCCCCGGCAGCAAGTCTGAACCATTACTGTCTATTGCAAAACCCTTTTGCAGCCTTAGTGTGTAAAGTGTGTTTTCCAGCCAATTCACTTTCAATTTATAATTCAAAAGGTTGCTGTCGGTTTCTATTTTGTAAGGCATCTCTACAGTCATGCCGCTGCTGTCGGCACTTAGGAAAATATGCTCTTTGTGAAGGCCGTCTTTCAGCTTTCTACCAACAATGATTTCCAGCGGTTCGGTAATGTCTTGCGTGCGTCTTTTCGCATCTGCGGTATCTACGGTAACATGGTACGAACCTGGATGAACACCAACA
Organism: Chitinophagaceae bacterium; assembly: GCA_039935335.1. GTDB lineage: Bacteria > Bacteroidota > Bacteroidia > Chitinophagales > Chitinophagaceae > UBA1952. The sequence goes on along the minus strand of JBDTKK010000303.1, from coordinate 2,614 downwards.
GAGAAATCTGGCCCTTTCCTGCTGTTGAATCTATTCGAAACGCCTTGTTCCCCTGGCTTTGCGGTGTCTGCTGCGTTGATGACTTCCGGGAAGGTATAAAGCCGAATTGTACCCAAAGAATCACTTCCGGGTGTCACCGTAGAATCTGCAAAACCTATCCATTCACCGCTGCCATCAAAAGTCAAATTTGCATTGGCATCGCGCAACGCATATATCCTGAAAGCCCTTGCTGGCAGGCCTTTGAAGGAAAATAATCCAAGTCCGTTTGCATGAGTAACGTACGCAGGTTTGTGTTGCACAATGGCGCTGTCGCTTTCTTTGGCATTATACAAAAGCACAAATGCCGTCGTGTCTGGCAAGCCGAGGCTTGAATTGATAACGGAACCATTTAGGCTCAATGAATCAAAATAATTTCCGGTCGAAAAGGTATAGCTCGGGGCGTGGTAGATATTCCCTTCATGCAGATCGCGAATGGCATTGCCGAAGGAGATTCTATAGGTGGTTTGCGGCTCAAGTAGCGTATCTGGAATGCTGATTTTTACGGTTTTTAATTGGGAGGTTGTGGTGAGCGGAATCGACAGCAAGGGCGAGATTTGCACCTGCGTGGCGGCATCTGTGAGCGTGATGTATTCATCAAAGCGCAGCATGATTTTGTTAACACCGGTGTTGAGTTGTGAATCGGCGGGGGAGATGCTGATGAGCTTGGGCGGCGTAACGTCTTTGGGTCCGCCGGAGGGCGGAACGATGTTGGCACAACTTCCGGCAAGCAGAATAAGCAGACAGTAAAAAATGCCGGAAAAAATGCCTTTCATGTGGGGGCAAAAGTAAGGGAGCGGAATAGGAGTTGAGGGTTGCTATTGGTGGTGACTTAAACTCCAACTCTGCCTTTAGAATTTCAAATTTTATAAAATGTATTGGATGTTGGAATTGGGAAGATTCGCGGTAGCTTTGGGTTTATTAGGTTTTATCGCTACCTTAGTACTTCTTTTGGAAATAGTGCAAGTAGGATGGGATCAATAACAGATGAAAAAATAGAAATTTCTGAAACGGAATAAAAAATCGGCTCATGCGAACTCAAAAGCTAATAATTCCTATTTTACTACTTGTTATATTTGGAGGCTGTAAAAAAAGGAATGATAACGGTGGCACTTTTACGGTAACAGGACGTTGGCTAAAAGACTGCTCTGGCGTTGCGCACGCCAATGAAGTGCTGAATGCTTCCATCCGCTATCGCAATTACAATCGTAATGAACTTCACGAAAACATTGGTGTCGGTAGTACCGATACCGATGGATATTTCTCTATTGTCTGCCAGAATTTTGGCGAAGGCGACTTACATTTAACTGGTGAGTCTCCTGGAAATGACTTGGGGGGGTATGTAATGGCTGGCTCTGGAGCAACGGACGATATAGGCACCTGGTACGATAGTTACACTGGCAACGGAACGCTAAAATTCGTTGTCGGAAACCATCCTGTGGATACGCTTTTTATTACAAATTATGTTTCGCGAGATACTTTTTATTTCTATCCGTCGTCCGGCATCCATATCCTGCCTATTTCAAAATCTGATAGAGGAAAGCCGACGATGTTTTTCCAAGGGTGCTATGGAATTGGTCGGGCAGAATTCAACAGGCCGGCAAATAGCGGGGATCCGCGGATTATTCAGATTGAAAACGCATACAAAATCTGCGGGCAAGGTGATACTTCTATAGTTCAAATACCATAAACGACATCTCCCCGCCGTTGCACGGTCTTCCAACGAAATTACCTCATTTGTATAAATGTTACGCGAACGCTGGAATGGGTGCATTGTAAAATATCACTTTACATTAGTGTAACAAGCTTTCATACAAGGTATGCTAGATTGTCGCACTGGTGTTTGGCGGTTTCATATAAGGTGGGCTAGGTTGTCGCCCCTGCTCCCGCAAGCATATCTCAGAACTCAATTGTCACAAAGTCCCATGAGGGAAAGAACGAACACGTTATCGACTACGCTCCCGCAAGCATGGCGCGTAAGCCTGCGCATGGCCGGCTTGTGGAAGAATATTGGAAGTCGCAGCTTGCCTTCCGATTTTGAAATTCTTGCTTCATGAATATTTTTGAAATTGGGTATTAGGAAAAATGAAAATCGCAAGCTGACCACGCACAAGTAGCCCAACGCTACGGGAGCCACACGTCATGCTTGCGGGAGCGGAGAAGCTTTCATACAAGGTGCTAGGCTGTCGCACTTGTGTTTGAAGGTATCCGGAGCTGCGGAAAGGCTGTCGCACTAGTGTTTGAAGGTTTCCTGCGTTCCGGAAAGGTCGCTGCATAGTGCAGGAAGGATTCTCCTACTTGGGAAAGCTCGCTGCATGGTGCAGGAAGGATTCTACTACTTGGGAAAGCTCGCTGCATGGTGCAGGAAGGATTCTCCTACTTGAGAAAGCTCGCTGCATAGTGCAGGAAGGTTTCTACTGTTTGGGAAAGGTCGCTGCATGGTGCAGGAAGGTTTCTAGCGTTCAGGAAAGCTTGCCGCACTATTGTTTGAAGGTTTCCGGCGCTTTTGCAAGAATGGATTTTCTGGCTGCTTTTGTCGTATAGAGGCTATTTTGTTAATGAGGCTGAAACGTCGCCA
>JBDTKK010000302.1:0-6284 GCA_039935335.1 Chitinophagaceae bacterium | reverse complement strand
TAATTTCCCAAAACCAAATGCAACGCATCATCTCCCTCGTCCCATCTCAAACGGAATTACTAGCAGATTTAGGTCTGGAAAAAGAAGTTGTCGGCATCACCAAGTTCTGCGTGCATCCAGACGAATGGTTTCGAACCAAAACAAGAATTGGCGGTACCAAAACAGTCGATATCGATAAAGTACGAGCGCTCAAACCCGATTTAATACTCGCCAACAAAGAAGAAAATGTAAAGGAGCAAATTGAAGCACTGGAAGAAATTGCGCCGGTTTACGTCAGTGATATCCAGACTTTGGACGAAGCTTTACGCATGATTAAGGATGTTGGGCAACTTTGTGGGAAATCCGCGGCCAGCGCGACTATGGCGGCAGAAATAGCAGCTAGATTTAGTGCATTAAAAAATGCAAATGGCGTTTCCGTTGCTTATTGCATTTGGCGCGAGCCTTGGATGTGGGCGGGCGGCGACACCTTCATCCACGACCTACTCGAGCGCGCAGGATTCAAGAATATTTTCAAAGAAAACCCCCGCTATCCAAATGAAGATTTGCAACTTCTTCTTGTGCGGAAGCCTGAATACGTTTTCCTTTCGTCAGAGCCTTTCCCTTTCAAGAAAACACACGTTGTAGAGGTGCAGGAAATACTACTGGTTGCGAAGATTCATTTGGTGGATGGCGAAATGTTTTCGTGGTACGGTAGTCGCCTCTTGCAAGTGCCAGAGTATCTTGCCACACTCATTACTTCCTTGTGACCAGCTCCTCGCCAAAAACACTCTCCATTCTGCAATACTTGATAGCTGTTGCTGTCTTCGTAGGTCTTGCTTCAGTAGCTTTTCCCTACTACCGTTATTTCGTTGACCCGGATGCTGTTGCCTACCTCACCATGGCCAAGCGTGCCGCAGCAGGTGATACTTGGAGATTGGTGAATGCACTTTGGAGTCCCCTACATCCTGCGCTGGTGGCGGTTTGTATCAAAACGGGCTTGGATGCGCTCTGGGCTGCACAGCTCACTAACGCGCTAGCTTGTTTGTTAGTTTTAAACGCCAGCTTTTTACTTTTCCGTCGGTTTAAAATCCCTTCGAGAACGAGTTTTCCCTTATTGCTTTCGCTAAGTGTTTTCCTAGTTTATGCTTTGTACAAGCAGCTTTTTTGCGATCTCTGGCAAGTGGCTTTTTTACTTTACTACTTACTCATCATTTCTTCGAAAAGTTTTCTACAAAAGCCTTTGTGGTGGCTGCTCTGCGGTTTTGTAATGGCTTTAGCAACTTACTCCAAAGTCTATTCTTTCTATTTCCTATTGCTGCATTTTCCACTTGCCCTTCTTCTTTTAAAAAGAGAAAGCCCGCAACTTAAATTCCCTTGGAAAACCTACGGAATAAGCTTCTCTTTTCAAATTTTGTTGCTGCTGCCTTTAGTCTTTTTAATGCACCAGAAATATGGCTTTTGGGGGCTTTCAAAATCTGGCGCACTCAATACAAGCTGGACACTAGTTGGCCATAAGACTTTGAAGCCTGAAATCAAGGCACTCATACCTCCGCCTTATGTCAATTCACCTTACACGTGGGAAGACCCTTACCGCGCTGAAGGCGTGATACACGGGCGTTTTGAGAGTTTGACCATGATGAAGAGTCAAGTAGGCCATAGCATTCAGGCGGCATTGCAAAGTATAGAAGCCGCCAATCAATTATCGCCTTTCTTACTCATCATTTTTGGCGCGAGCTTCTTCCTAATTCTCTTTAAAAAAGGTCAAAAGTTATTTTCTACTCGTCATAAAATATTGCTTGCCGCAGCCGCCATTCTTCCCTTAGGTTATTTGCTTTTGCATTTCGAGGCTCGCTACATCTGGCTGCTCGTACCGCTTTCCATGATTTTCGCCGGAATCTGGATTGAATATTTGCGCGAGCATCTTCATAAAAAGATTGGATTGCAAATCGTAACTTTTTGCCTAGCACTTTCCTTCATAGTCTATCCTGCCTACGATATGAAAAACCTTTTTAGAGCTGGCGAAGGCGTTTACCGATTAGCTGAAACCCTTACCCAGTATAATATCCGTGGCTCCTTCACGTCCAATGATAATCCTAGTCGGAGTGGCTGCGTTGCCTATTGGCTGGGCTGCAATTATTACACACCCAGCAGCGAAAGAATGAACCGTGCAGACTTGTTGAGCGATATGCGCCGCTACCGTGTCATGTTCTATTTCCATCACCAAAACGCACTCGACATTGCAACTGCAGACTTAGTGGATGAAGCAGGGCAGAGTTTTCAACGCGTGGATGGTAATCACATTGGAGGCCTGCAAGTGTTTGTAGTCGCGCCTTGAGGCTTTTTTAACCTTTGAAAGCCGACATATAAAGGCCATCTGCTTACCTTTGCAGCCCTTTTAACAATACAAATTCTTTATGGCTGCGACAAAGACATCCAAAACCAACATTCAGGAACTTCTCGGCGACAAGGCCGGTTATTTTTTAGAGCACGAATGCAAGACTATCGACAAAAGTCAATTGCATTTGCCTTCTGCCAGCAGCGTAGATGACATCTGGGCTGGCAGCAATCGCAACAACCAAACCCTTGGATCTATCCAGTCTTTGCAGAATTATGGCCGCCTAGCGGGCACAGGATATGTAAGCATCCTTCCAGTGGATCAAGGTGTAGAACACAGTGCTGGCGCATCTTTCGCCCCAAATCCTGCTTATTTCGACCCAGAGAATATCGTAAAGTTGGCCATAGAAGGCGGTTGCAATGCAGTCGCTTCTACATTCGGCGTTTTAGGTATGATGTCCCGGAAATATGCCCACAAAATTCCGTTCATCGTAAAGGTGAATCACAACGAATTATTGACTTACCCCAACAAGTTTGATCAAATCATGTTCGGCACTATAAAAGATGCCTGGAATATGGGTGCTCGCGCGGTGGGTGCTACTATTTATTTCGGTTCCGAACAGAGCGACCGCCAAATTGTGGAAATAGCCAAAATGTTTGACTACGCTCATGAACTTGGTATGGCTACGGTTCTTTGGTGCTACGTCCGCAATAATGCGTTTAAGAAGGATGGCGTGGATTATGATGCAGCAGCGGATTTGACGGGACAGGCTAACCACTTGGGCGTAACCATTCAGGCCGATGTCATCAAGCAAAAATTACCTAATTGCAATGGCGGTTTCAATGCTTTGAAGTTTGGTAAGACCAGTCCAATTGTTTACGACAAGTTGACTACCGATCACCCAATCGATTTAACTCGTTACCAAGTGGCCAACTGCTATATGGGTCGTGTAGGGCTTATCAACTCTGGCGGAGAAAGCAAAGGCGCAACCGATTTGCTAGCGGCTGTGACCACAGCGGTTGTCAACAAGCGTGCAGGCGGCATGGGCTTGATTTCTGGCCGTAAAGCCTTCCAAAAGCCAATGAAAGACGGTATCATTTTACTCAATGCTATTCAGGACGTTTATCTTGATAAAAGCATTACGATAGCATAAGCTTAAACTCCTAGTTTTGGCCATCCATTTGGATGGCCATTTTTTTTCGAAATATCTTGTCTTTGTATCGTCTGTTGTCCTTTACTGTCGCGGCTTGTGGCGTTCTTTTGCTGGCATCTTGCAGCAAAGACTTGATACATCCTTCGAAGGTCGAAAGACTGGAAACACACACCCAAAATCGGCTCAACAATATCCTATTTGTGAACGATACACTTGGCTTTTGTGTTGGTGGCAGCCGATTTGACGAAACTGATATTTTGCGAACCGTGGATGGCGGCAAGAGTTGGCAACTTTATATTTCTCCTGATGCACACAAAGAGCTTTTTGGACTTTGCCAATCGCCCTCCGGAGCTATTTATTGCATTGGCTTCGACGGCAATTTGCTGCGCAGTTATGACCAAGGGATAAGCTGGGCAAGAAATCAACTTCGGTATGAAGCTTACAAAGCGATTGCATTCCAAGATGCAGGCCGGGCGCAGTGTGTAGGCGGAATTTCATTTTACCGTGGCGATGCGATGAGCATTGATAGTGCGGGAAATATTTCTGCGCATGACTCTCTGGGATACGAACTCAACGACATTAAAATCCTTCCTTCCGGCATAGGTTATCGCTGCGGATATGGTGCGATGCAATACACCAACGACGGTGGCGAGAGTTGGGATTGGAGCACATTGAAAAACGATAATTACACGGCCCTTTTTATTACCGATTCGGAAAGTGCTTTCACCTGCGGCGGAGAAGGTAGTATTGCTAAAACCCTTGATGCTGGCCATTCCTGGAAGATCCTCCGGAATGGGAATGACATTACCCACAAGAAATATCGCTTGCAGAATCTACTCTTTCTAAATGCCAGTCAGGGTTATGCGGTTGGCGAAAGTGGTGCAGTGATTTCTACCGAAGATGGCGGCAATCACTGGAGCGAATTAGCGTCCTTCACTACGACCAATCTGCATGGCATTGCTCTTGGTCCAGATGGGAGCATTTTTATTTGTGGAGAGAACGGCGAGCTTTGGAAATTGAGGCGGTAGAACATTATTCTACTGGGGTTTTCTCTTTGGCAACAACCCTGATTTTCTACCTCTCGGCTCAACCGAGCTTACTCAAGGCTACTAGTATTAGCCCCCTACTGGGCATGCGGAAAGCGATTATTACTTCCGCAGTGCCGCTACAAAATAAAAATTCTTCTTCTTCCAATATTGACCTAAAAATTCTTCTCGAGTCAAGGCTGGCTTGCCTTTCAAGAAACCTTCAAGATTAAAAATATTGTATTTCAGGCTTTCAAAATAGCCGAACACATGCTCTGGCTTCACACCATAAGCGTCGCTGGCACCAAGGCCATGCTCAAAAATCACGACAGGGTGCGATGTCTCCAAGGTGTGCCTTGCCCCCTTCAACACAAGCATTTCACCACCTTCTACATCAATCTTTATCAGGTCTATTTTTGTGTCTGGAGCAATGACTTCATCGAGCTTAATTGTTCTTACAAAAATGCTTTTGTCCACCTCTCGTGGTCGGTCATAACTGCGCCTCATCAAACCACTATAAGAAGGATTGGAAACCACGTAATTGAAGCTCGACATACCTGTAATATCGCTCAAAGCTGCGTCCGAAATCACACAATGCTTGTCTTTGTATTTCAGTTTAAGGTGTTCGAATAATTCGGGAATAGGCTCAAAAGCCCAATGCATACCCTGCGGCGCATTCTTGAGCATTAAGTCCAAAATCTCCCCTTTGTGACAGCCCACATCCACACAATTGCTCATGCTTTGACATACTTTCTTAATGACCCTTCGAGTGAGCAAATCGTATTTTTGGTTGCGGGTCAGCGCGATAGGTGTGTACGCAAGGATGCGTTTGAGGAAGCGCTTCATTTGTAAACGCCAAAACTAGCACATCGGCTGTACTTTTGAGGCATTTTATTGGAAGCTTTGACCAGCTAAAGGCTTACTGCTGCCATTTTATACACAAAAAGGGCAGTTCCGATTGCCACTTTTTAAAGAAATTTCTCCGAAAATTCATGCAAGTAATTCATTCCGAGCAGGAGCTCGTTCGTCGCGACAAACTAAAACAACTTGAAGCTTTGGGTATCAACGCCTATCCCGCGCCCAGCTTTGATATCACCCACACGGCAAAGGAAATCAAGGAACATTATACGGAAGAAAGTGCGGAGCAATTCAAGCATATTTCACTTGCAGGGCGCATCATGAGCGTGCGGGATATGGGTAAGGCTAATTTTGCCGTTTTGCAAGATGCAAGCGGCAGGATTCAACTTTACCTCAAACGCGATGAACTTTGTCCCGGCGAAGACAAAACCCAGTTCGACACCGTCTGGAAAAAGCTTACTGACCTCGGTGATATCATTGGCGTCACTGGCTATGCTTTCATCACCAAAACCGGCGAAACCAGCGTGCATGTGGAGACTTTTATCATCCTTGCGAAAGCCCTGCGTCCACTGCCAGTGGTGAAGGAATTGGACGGAGAAGTGTTCGATGCTGTGAGCGACTTGGAATTCAAATACCGCCAGCGTTATGCCGACCTTATTGTGAATCCTGCGGTGCGGGACACCTTCGTGAAGATGACGAAAATGAAGGCAGCTATTCGCAACTTTTTGGATGAACGCGGTGCGTTGGAAGTAGATACACCCGTGCTGCAAAGCATTCCTGGCGGTGCGAGTGCTCGACCATTTATCACGCATCATAATGCTCTTGACATGCCACTTTACCTGCGCATTGCCAATGAACTTTACTTGAAAAGATTGATTGTCGGCGGCTTCGAATGGGTGTATGAATTCAGCAGAAATTTCCGCAACGAGGGCAT
>JBDTKK010000301.1:0-27911 GCA_039935335.1 Chitinophagaceae bacterium | reverse complement strand
CGGGAAGTGCAGCGGGTGATCAAAAAGTTGAACTTTTGACTGGAAGCTGACTATGCCGGACGGGAAATTTGGATCTTATATATCCACGGTCCTCTACTTACTTAGAATGCTTGCTCTGGTAAATTCTTAAAACAATAATGATGAATAGAAAGCTGCCATTGCAGTTAAATCTGTAAGGAAAGTGTTCAAGTTGGGGCAACCCCCGCCCGCCAAGGTTTCTTCGGAAAAAGTACGTAAAACAGCCGCATCGCGCGGCTGTTTTGCTTTTTAGGGATTTTGGCTCGGTTTCGTGAAATGGCGAAAAGCGTTGAAAAATGGCAGAATCTGCCCCATTTACTCAACCTCTTACTCAACCCATTACTCAACCCATTTTCAACCGACCAAGACCAATGCAGAACCGAAACATCTACCCTTACCTGGTAAAGGGAAAGGCGAGCAAAAAAGACGGTAGTTGCCCCATCTATATCTCCATCCACATTGACAACAAACAAGTGGCTGCTTTCTCCACAAAAAAGAAAGTAAGTACAAAGGATTGGGACGAACAAAGACGCTGCGTCAAGAGCAGTGCGAAAAATGCAATCCTTTTAAACGCGACCATCAACAAAAAGATTCAGGAACTCGAAGGGGAATTCTTAAGGAAAGAATTGCTTGACGTACACATCTCAAAGCAGGAGGTGCGCTCCCAACTGAAGAACAAATCCAGACAGAGCTATTCAGACTTTTGCAAAAACCAGATTAAGGAAAAGCATGAAAACAAGGAAACAATCCGGACGTACATGAGTGAAGTGACCAAGCTCGAATTGTTTCGGAAAGACTTGGCCTTTAAAGACATTGATTTTGCCTTTTTGCAATCCTACAAGGCATACATGCGCGACGAGCTAAATAACGAGCCAAACACCATCTGGAAAAGCTTCAAGTTCATGAACACAATGATGCATGATGCGCTAAAGATTGGAGGCATTATTGAGAAGAATCCGTTTGAATCTTTTGATCGCGGGACATACAAGCAAACCGTTCGAACTTTTCTTACTAAAAGGGAACGAGAAAAGCTTGAAGCATTGTTGTACAAACCCATACCAGCGGAGCTTTACAAGGTAGTGGTGTACGAATTATTCATGTGCTTTGCAGGGCTCAGATTTGGTGATGCCATGAGCTTCGATTACGACACCCATATCGTGGACAATGAACGCTTGATTATGCTCACGCAGAAGGCCAAGGAGCAAGTCAACATCAAGCTATTTCCGAAATTGCGTGAAGTGCTTTTATTCGTTAAGGACAATCCGCTTTCTACGACCAACCAAGAATTCAATGCGATGCTGAATTTCTTATCACCTTATTATTTCAATTTCCAGCCTATTGTATGTAAGTACGCATAGTTACCAAAATTGATCTTTTACACAAGAAATTACTGAAAAATTATCGTAATAATCACGAGTAAATCCGAGTTTTCTCTCCATATATTTTCCATTTATGCTCTACCTAATTAACTTTTTCTGAAAAAATAATTTGATCATTACTGTAAATACATGTAGTTTTGCAATAGCTACTCATAATATATGGGTATTACCTCCAAAATACTATATGATGAGAAATTCGTTTATTGTTTTGCTATTCCTTATCATATATGGCTGTAAGAAAAATGATGAGATACAATTGCCTTATACTACTCATACCGGTGCTAATACTTTTGGTTGTAAAATAAATGGAGAGACATTTGTTACAAGTGGCGACCCAAGTGCTTCTTGGAGTAATTCTGGAGTAAAATATAGTTTCTATGCTGATAGCTCTATTGCAATTGATGCTAAACAAGAAAGTCCCAAAAAATATATCTACTTCCGATTTAAATTTAATAGTGCGCCTGGAATTTATCATCTAAATGATGACTATCAATATATTGGCACCTTTACGGACTTATCTGATGGGTCTACAGCCGTAAATGGAGGTAATGAGTATAATTCGAGTTCTAAGCATACTGGAACGATTACTGTCACCAATTATGACGGGCATATAATCGCAGGCACATTTTCATTTGATGCAGTAAACGATAGTGGGCAATTAGTACATATTACAGAAGGACGTTTTGATATAAAACGCTAACAATATTTTTTTAACACATAAATCAAAAATTACACCAAACCCTCTATGAAGCGATTTCTATTCATTATTCTTTCGTGCATCCTATTACTCTATACAAATCATACTTATGCCCAATCAAGTGAAGATTCTACAATCAACATTCCTGAAAATGGACGAACTTATACACAGATATTTGATAGTCTTACTGCTGGTTTAATACCAATGCGCGTGCCATATGGCGTATTGTATGACAGGGTTTATCCCTGGTCAGGAGCTGATGCGTGGCAAAACGATGATACTGCATCTGTATATCAGCTTTACCAAACTTGGTTCGATATGGAACATAGCCGTATGGACTCGACGGCACCGGTTACCTATAATGCAATGCGGCAAACGGTAGATAATATGGCACTCGAAGGGCGTATTCCGCTATTGTTTATTAGCTATAATTTTGCGAGGATAGATAGTACCGCAGTCAATGATGGGCGACTGAGCTTTGTAGATAGTGTGCTTACAGATAACAATATAGGTCCAGCACCCTATACTACGCACCAAGTCAATATAGCTGGCCTGCCTATTGACCATGCAACGGCTGGTGATACCTTAAGCATAGAATATAATAATGATATATATAGACTATCCAATACTAATGCAACTATATTGAGTATTAGCATCACGGATGTTTCCGAAGGATGGCAATATTCTTTTGAGCCAAACAATTCACAATCTATAGTATTCGCCCAAGAAGGCGTCCATGAAATTATAGTTGGCGTCACTCTGGGGACAGTACCGTGCTAAGTACCCATCAGTTAATCTCCGTAAAACTGGCAAGAGTGACGAGTAACGGCGCTTATTGTGGTCCGGTTCACAGACTTGTTTCGTCTACCATTCCTTTTAAAGGCGACGGTGAGCAATATGCCACTACAAGTAACGCAGATTGGCATATTTACTACCACTTGAATAGCTCTGGTAATTGCGAGTATGCAATAAAAAAACCAATTATCGTTTTGGATGGGTATGACCCGCAAGATGGAACGCCATACAGCAGTATATATAATGATTATTTATCATATGGTAACCCTAAGATTTCTCTGGGCGACTCGCTTCGCGATAAAGGCTATGATGTTATTATCCTCAATTTCCCAAAATTAGGTCAGCAATCAACTACAATATCAGTTCCCGCCACCGTACAACAAGAAAATTCTCCCGGAAATTTTACGACCACGACGGTGTTGGGGCGTGATGGGGGAACTGACTTTATTGAACGTAATGCCTTTATATTAGTTAAGCTTATCCAACAGATTAACGATTCGCTTGCTGCTAATAGTAGTACCCAGAAGCTAGTGATAGTAGGCCCAAGTATGGGAGGGCAAATAAGCCGGTACGCGCTTGCATATATGGAGAAGCAAAATGCCCTCAACGTTCCTCATATGAATCATAATACTCGACTTTGGATAAGTTTCGACAGCCCGAATTGGGGTGCCAATATTCCTATGGCCCTCCAAAACTCACTATACTTCTATGGAACAACTGGAAGGAATGTAAAAGCTATGGATGCATACAATCAAAATCTCCACACACCAGCAGGTAAGCAATTGCTGATTGAGCAAAAAGATGGGCTATATAATTCAGCAAATGTGAGAATGACATATATGTCAAGTCTTGCTAATAATGGATTGCCTTCTTCCGGCGGTTACCCTGTACAGTTGAGGAAGATTGCGCTATTGAATGGTAGTGGTGCAGGGATACAGGATTTCAATCCGGGTGCGTTATATGTTGATCTACGGGGTAAACAATGGGGCCGTGAAATTTTTAAATGGCGAAATTGGTACATGCCTGCATATAATACACTCTCAAGCAATACTGACCTTGCCATTACGATCCCCCCACCTGTGGTAGGTTCTGCAAAAGTCTGGACTTTTCTCAGCTATTTATTTGGGAATTTTAATATTTTCGTTACGGGCTCCAACAATATAACGAATATAAACCCCCATGGTTCTATGGATGTCGTACCAGGATCAAATTACAAGTCTATATACAAAACGTGGTCCGGATTTGATTCAGTTCTACAGCATACTACTAATACTACACCGATACATAATGTACTTGATAGTACTCACACCTTTATCCCGTCAGTTAGCGCTTTGGGTTTCTTTGATCCAAACTTTACGTGGTATACGCGAATAGATGACCGTAACCTTGTTTGCACTAACGAAATTCCATTCGACAACTACTACATGCCAAAGCAGAATGAGCAGCATATAACGCTAACTCCTAATAATGTTGCATGGCTGAAGCAGGAAGTCTATAAAGGTGAAACACATTCCGGTTGCCCGACGCTTTGCGCTTTCGATATTTCCGGCAACGATGCCATTTGCGCTAACGAGACAAAGACTTATACGATCAATGGCACTATTCCAAGCGGTACACCCATAAGTTGGAGCGCAGGCAGCAATATTACTCTTGGCACAAACGGTGCACAATCAATAAATGCGACTTATGGGTATGTCGGCAAAACGATTATAAGTGTTGATATAACAAATTCCTGCGGAGCAGATTTCCACCTTTCTAAGGACGTTATGGTAGGCCTCCCCTCCGCATCCTTCTACCTGACTAATTCTTCTACCGATTCCTGCAGGGGCGTGGCGACCGCAGCTGCGTATCCTAATATTACTCATTCATGGACCGATTCGTACGGAACCACCAGTGGCACCAGCAATGTTTTTTGTTGTTCGGATATAGGAGATAACCTTACCCTGCAAATGACCAATACCTGCGGTACCTCATCCTATTCCCATTTAGTCAATATTGCGCGTCCGAAGGTTCACATGTGTGCTGCGAGAATCTGGTATCCCCACTCCGGTACAACGGGTAATGAACCAGATATTGTAGTGAAGCCAAATCCTTCAGCAGATGCATGGAATATCAACTTCAGAAATGCCGATAAGACACCGACGTTCATTACAATCACGGATATTACCGGCACTATAGTTTTCCAAAACTCTGTGGCTAATACACTTGTGGAAACGATTGATTGCAGCACTTTAGCCGGCGGATGCTACATAGCGCGCATACAATACAGTGATGGAAGCGTAATATCTGTTAAGATGAACAAATTGCAATAATTCCTACCAGCAGAATAGCCGGGATGGAGGTTGTCGGCAGATAAATTAGCTGCCGACAATATTAGACGGGAAGAATCCAGATATGGCTTTGCTGCTTTCTACGGTGCATGCTCGAAAGACTCGAAATGTATCAGTAATTTTCTACAGTATTGAATCTTAAAGATGTGCAGGACGTGAAATTTGGCACAACCTGTAGTAGCTGCTCAATAGAAAGGAATGGATAGGGTGTTCTTATACCAAATGGACATCAAAATGGCATAATTTTTGTCTGTTTTTGTTATGGGACTTACGGTACAAGTTACCGAGACAGAATCATTGCTTAAGCAGTTGCACAAACGCTGCGCCATTCCCCGGCGCCCCAGAGTTAAGATGCTTGCTCTTGCAAGCAGATAGCTCATTATCCAGTGCAGCGCTCGCTGCCAAAACCGGTGCCTCTTTGCGCACGATCGTCCGGTGGGTGAATGCTTATGCAACCGGCGGTGCTACCGCACTGCTTAGTGAAAGCCGCGGAGGAGACCACCGCTCCGGTCTGGATGAAACGGCCAAACAAAAAATAAAGGCGCGCCTATCCGACCCTAAGGATGCCTTTACCTCTTACGGTCAGGCTCAGGAGTGGATCAATAATGAACTCGGCACCGACAAAAAGTATCACGCCGTCAACAAGTAGATCAAACGAAACTTCGGCACTAAACTCAAAGTGGGTCGCAAAAGCCACGTAAAAAAGGACGAAGTTGCTGTTGCAGTTTTTAAAAAAACCTGTCGGAGGAGCTGTATGTCCCTAGAATATAAAGCTGAAACTCCGGGGAAGGCCACTTGGATAGTATTCCGTTGCGCAGATTCAACCTGGCTCAAACAGGTTTAATCTAGCTCAGATAGTTTCCGATTGCCTCTAAATCCTGAGCCAAATGGTTCGAAAGTTGTCCCATTCTGACCGCTAAGGTTTCTTCGGAAAAAGTACGTAAAACAGCCGCATCCCGCGGCTGTTTTGCTTTTTAGGGATTTTGGCTCGGTTTCGTGAAATGGCGAAAAGCGTTGAAAAATGGCAGAATCTGCCCCATTTACTCAACCTCTTACACAACCCATTACTCAACCCATTTTCAACCGACCAAGACCAATGCAGAACCGAAACATCTATCCTTATCTCGTAAAGGGAAAGGCCAGTAAAAAAGACGGAAGTTGTCCTATTTCCATTGACATCGACAATAAAAGAGCTGTCACTTTCTCCACCAAGAAAAAGATTCATCCTGATCAATGGGATTTTATTAAGCAGCGCGCAAAGACTACCGCTAGCAATTCAATTCTTCTGAACGCATCAATCAATAAACGGATTAAAGAGCTAGAAGGCGAATTGCTCAAAAAGAAATTGCTCAATGTATCCATCTCAAAGATTGAAGTTCGATCACAGCCTATAAATGGCTCCAGACTTAGTTATGCAAGCTTTTGCAAAAAGTAGATAAAGAAAAATGGTTTTCTAAATTTTCGATTGCCACAAACTGTCTGGAACCGTTCATCCCTATCGACCTCTTACCTAAAGTAATGGTATTCTTTTGGAGTGGGAAGTCTTAGGCGTTGTAAAAGCATCCTGCACTTCCGGCCAGTTACTATCGTCTTGAACGATTTGTAGCGTCGGGTACCGGGATATAAAGACCGGCCATCCGAAAAAAGAGCTGACATGTATGCAATTACTCAAAGGATTTATGAAGTAGTAAAAATGGTATTCCCTGTATTTTGCTTGTCCATTATCGTAACAACCAAGCGAACTTGGGTACCCTTATTTGTTTCAAAGCTTACACTCCCACCAATCTCCCGCATTCTCTTTTGCATACTCTTCAAGCCATTGCCAAACTGATTTTCATTGGCCAGCCCTTTGCCATTGTCTATGATCTCTATAGTGAGTTGTTTGTTCTCCAACGCAATTTTTACCCATGCATTTTTTGCCAACGAGTGTTTCAAGATATTATTCAACGCTTCTTTCACACACAGAAAAAGATCCTTTCGCTGCAAGCCACTTAGCTCAATGACTGGTAAATTTTCCAGCAAAATGCTTTCAAATTGTATCGCGCTGTCCTCGAAAAAGGTGTACCCATATTGGCGGATGTATTCGCAGAGGTTTTGAAGCGTATCATTTTCACTGTTAAGTGCCCAAACGATAACATTCATACGCTGGGTGACTTCCTTGGTAATGCCGGATATTTTTTGGGCGTATTCGTTAACCAATCCTACCTGTTCGTGCTGCTGACTCAAGAGGTCGCTTACCATTCGGATGCTACTCAAACCGCCACCCACATCATCATGCAGATCGGCAAGGATGCGCTGGCGCTCTTCTTCTTTGGCATTGTTGATGGCCTCTGTCGTCTTCCGTTCGTGTTCCATAGACATCTCCTGAAGCTTGAGCTGTTGTGTCTTTTGGCGATTCTTAAAAAGGATGAACACTATAATAAATATTGCTGCCAGTGCTGCCAAAAAGCCGTAGATCCAATAATTTTTTCGAGTGATATCGTATTGCTGCCGGATGATCGTGGCTTCCTTCTTCTGGGTTTCGTACTTGGTCTGTATTTCTGCAAGCGCGGTCGCAGAGTTGGCTTGGTACAGAGAATCCCGCACGCTGACCAGTTGCTCAAATGTTTCTCCATAGGCCTTATAATTCCCCAGACTCTTATAATCTTCCGCTAGATCTTCGTATTGACTCACGTCGATCATCATATGGTTTGCCCGGCAATAATCCATTCCCATCAGATCATACGACAACGCTTTTTTATAATCTTTTTTCTGCCGGAAGACGTTCCTTAAAGATCCAAAGGATATGGCCACACCTTCTGGGTCGCCAATTTGCTTTCTAAGTTCGGTTTCCTTTTCGTAATAATAGGCTGCTGAGTCTGACTGCTGTTCCGTATAAAAAATATTTCCCTTAGCGCCAAAACAGGAAGCTATAAGCCGAAGCTGATTTTGTTCCTGTGCATAATGAAGCGCCATGTTTATAAAATAAAAGGCAGAGTCATTTTTTGATTTTGGTAACTGGAAATAGGTCATGCCCAAATTTGCTATAATCCGATCATATTTTTTATAATAAGAACTATCTTTAAATAGCGACATGGCTTGCCTGTACCAAATGATACATTGTTTCAGATAAGCATCGGTGGCATTGGGATCGTCAAAATTGTTTAACTGGCCACGGACTACTGTGAGTAAATTGTAGGCATTGATTTGCCCATCTATGTCGTTGTATTTCTCTGCATTGGCAAGCATCCCATACACTACGCTTGTTGCTTCCTTTATTTGGTTTTTCTTTTGCAGGCACGTTGCTTTGAGCCCTAAAACCTCATTATAGATCAAAAAGTTTTTGCTCGGCTGGCCGATTACGGTAAGCAATTTGTTACAGTACATCAGGGACGAGTCTGTGAGCGATCGCTGTTGCAGTGAGACAGCATAAATATATTCTGACTCCCAAATCTTTGCCTTGTCTTTTTGTTGCTGCGCAAGCTGTAAAGCTTCTGTGGCGTATAAATGCAAAGTATCGGCGGGCATAGAAGTGTTAAGCCTACACAGTTGTTGTAGGAGATTTAGTCTTTCATCCTTATTCCCTGCCAACGCAACCCTGTCCTTGAGGCTATCAATCCTTTTTGTTTGCGCCTCACTTTGATAAACCAAAGATGCAATAGAAATAATTAGTAAAAGAAATTTTTTGGCATGCATTATTTTAGGCTCAACTTCTTTGAAATTCATCGTTTTAGGTATAGGTTTACTGCCTCCACTCTCGTATTCACATGAAGCTTGTGGTAAATGTTTTGAATGTGGGTGCGTACCGTTGCCAAGCTTATATCCATCTTGTCGGCTACTTCCTTATTCATCATACCTTTTGCCAAATAGTCCAACACTGTTTTTTCCTTCGAAGTGAGCTTTTGCACCAGGCAATTTTCTGTCTCCATTTCCAAGAAACTGCTTACTACCTTGCGAGCAATACAACTGCTCATAGGGCTACCTCCTGCAAGCATTTCCTGTAGAGCATCCATTATTTTGGCGGGCCCTTCACTTTTCAGGATATAACCACTGGCACCGGCTTTTAGCGAGTCAAAAATTTTGGAAGTATCGCTATAAGCCGTGCACATCAGGAATAGCATTTGGGGATGCAGATTTTTGAGTGACGCTACACAATGGATGCCGCTAATACCTGGCAGGTTAATATCCATCAGCACTGCATCCGGTAATACTTCCGGTATTTCCTTCAAGGCTTCCTCAGCATTGGCATAACTGCCTCCAAGTAGGTAGCCGGGATTTAGCTTTACCATTGAACCCATGGCATCTCGAAGATCCGTTTTATCCTCCACGATACATATTATTTTTTCATTTCCAAACATTGGGCAAATATAATTGAAGACAACTCGTGTGAAAATACGTAAAAGCGATGAGGCAGTAACACTATTTCGTTTGAGTCTTAACCTTGATTTTGTAAGCAGTGAATTTATGGCCTCTAGTACTAATTACGTATTGCACAGCTCCAGCTAATCTCGCACATTTGTCCTATCAATCACTAAAGGTAGGTTCATAACATTTCAATATCATCCTTCATTTTAAAAAAAACAAAAAACCATGAAAAAAATTGCCCTTTCTCTGTTACTGCTACCTTGCTTCTTTTTTGCACATGCACAAAACGTAATTGTTGTGCAAAGTGGCACCAACACTAGCGTATTTTCTACGCTTGATTCAGCAATGGCGGCTGCCAGCCCTGGAGATTACCTTTACCTTTCCGCTGGCAATTTTACAGCCGTTGGCAATGGCACTGGTAATGGTTTCTACAAACCATTGCATTTTATTGGAGCGGGCATTAGTCCAGATTCAACCAACACAACTGGTGTTACCACCATCTCGGCGGGGTCTGGCATATATGTGGCTCAAACGGCTGCTGGTAGTACCTTTGATGGTATTGATTTTTCAAATGCTCTGCTATACTTCAGCACGCTGACGCCTGCTAGTGGCGGCATTCCGGATACCTTAGGAAGTTTTAGTTTTAACAGGTGCATTATTTCTTACGTGAATGGAGGATTTTCAAATGTTTACCCTAATGCGACCAGCAGTTGGGCATTTCATGAGTGTATATTTACGGGCCCCGCATTTATTGACCTCGGTTCTGCGCAGAATGCATCCGCTATCTTTGACCGCTGTTTTCTGCATTCCATATATGCAGCTCAAAGGTGTGTTTTTAATAATTGCATAATAGGAGATCCTGGAAATGTCAATACTATGAATAATTGCATCGTATATGGAGCCGCCGCCGGAGCCTCCGCTCAAGGCGCCGGACATTACAATAATTGTATTTTTAGTGGGGCTAATAATTCTGTTAATGCTAGTAATTGCCAGTTTAATGTAAGTCTAAGTTCCGTTTTTGTAAATGCACCCAGCGTTGCGTCCAATCCTTACTGGGATTTTAATAGCAACTATCACATGGCAGCTAGCAGCCCAGGTATTAATGCTGGTAATGATGGACATGATTGTGGCATCTTTGGCACCAGTACACCTACCAAAGCAGGTTGGGTACCGTATAATCCACACTTTTCAAAAATAACAATACCTACATCCACCGATGCCAGTGGTATTTTGAATGTCAATATAAATGTAGCTGCACAATCGCATTAATTGTTCAAAATAAAATCATAAAACATCATGAAACATATTATAACATGGGGCATAGTCCTTTTAATGCTTTGCTCTTCTGCTAAGGCACAAACCATTACTACATTGCAGTATTGGTATGATGGTAACATGGCTACGGCCACTACCCAAAGCACTACCAATGCAACTACAATTAATTTTATAAACGGCTTGTCGGCAGCATCTTTAAGTTTGGGTTATCATAAAATAACGATGCGCTTTAAAGACAATAATGGTGCTTACAGTGTGCCTGTTACTTACACTTTTGTGGTAACTGGAACTAATATTACCGCTTATGATTATTGGTGGGATGGGAATTATGCCAGTCATAAATTGGTGATTCTTACAGCAGCACAGTCTGTAAATGTGCAAGCTATAACGCCTTATGGCATTAATCCTGGAACCCATTTGCTTGGAATTCGTTTCAAAGATGCACAAGGCAACTGGAGCATTCCTGTTCAAGACGCCGTGCTTACTACAGTTTTTATCGCGCCTAGTGGTATTCAAACTATTAGTGCTATTCAAAATCTTATTTTGTATCCCAATCCCACTGCGCAAAATGCGACTTTGGAGTTTAAGGGTTTTAGTAATGAAGTTTTGAACATGGACTTGGTGGATGGGTTAGGACATACCTTACAACATCAACAATGGCAAAATAATATTGGTACAAATAAACATGAAATACAAACATCAATGTTAGCATCGGGTGTTTATTTTGTGAACATTAGTTCTGCTAAGGGCGCTATTACCAAAAGGCTTGTGGTTGAATAGACTTACCCTTGATGGAGCAGCGACTGCAAGAAATATCCCTAAAGTCGGTGTAGCTATCAGATTTACGAATGATAAAATTGCTTTGTATCTAATGAAGGAAAGCCGAGGAATGACTACTAATGTGGAATTCGTAGTTCATGACGCAGACCGGAAAAAACATTCGTAGTATTTATTCGTCAATTAGAAAATTGCAGTTGAGAGGCTTCTTGTGCCTTATGAGCACCAGTTTCTACTTCCAATGGCTCTATTCATGATCACATTGATAAAGGTCTCAGTTGTGGTTTGCTGCATTTTTTATGAACTTAACCAATTTCGTCTAGCTTGATAACTATGCAAATACCCCCTTTTGCTCCCTACATCCAAGTATGATCGGCCTATCAGCGATTCAACTTTTACTTGCCGTTCCATGAAAGGTTGCAACAATTTTTCCGCCCGCTTCTCCAAAACGCCAATCCTCCTCGCAAACTTCATAAAATCCTCCTTCCCAGAATGCCCGCTTATTTTGAACCCTTCACTTTGATATCCATCAGCAAATAATCCCCCGCTGAGGGCAAAATCGCTGTCGTCAACATGTAGCCTTGTGTTCACTAAATCGTATGCAGGGCTTAAACGATAATCTCCACTATCAGACTCTAGTAAGGCAAAGTTTTTCAGGTGCGCATCGCCGTTTGCAAAAAGGTAGTTGAAGACGACAAGGGCAAAATATTTTTCGATCTCTACCCGCCATGCCGGAGCAAACTTTTGTAGCAGTAAGCCCGCGTCTTCATAGTTGTAGGCATACTTAAAGTCTGGGCCTGCATTGTCTTTCGTCTTACCTGCAAGACTAGCAAAATCATCCTTTCCATATTTACCTCCGTCTTGCCGAACGTCAAAACGCTTGGTGATGTAGGCGGGTGTGCCGTCTTTAAAAAATATCATTCCTGCCTCGGCTGTATTAAGGCCATAAACCTGTGTGGCTATCTGCATCGTCAAATGTTCATTGGCAGGAAGCTGGGTGACTTTCTTCAAATCGCTTGGTATCGGTTTCAGAATATAAGTCCCTTCCTCTCCTTCCTTTGTAAGCCGTAAAACACCTTTTTCTAGCACCAAGCTCAGCTTTTCCTGTACGCCTGAAATGGAAATACGCTTGCGGTTTTGCAGGAACAACTCGGCCACCTCTTCATCCTTTTGCGGCGAGTAGTATGGCAGAATATGGCTCACTCTTTTCCCACCAAACATGCGCCGTAAAAAGCGCGGGCTGTAAGTGCTAAAACCCTCAGTAAGTGTCCCCGGACAATGAGTTAGTTTGTGTGGATTCATTCCTCAATTGGTTTTACGGTTACTGCTCCGATAGTATCAAATTGAGCAGTCGCCATGAGCAATCCGAAGCTGTCATTTTCATCAATTTTCAGTTGAACGCTTTGGAGCTTTCTATTCACCCCTTCACTGAGCATGTTGAAGAAAAAAGGGAAGAGAAATTCGCTGCGATATTCTTGCAAAGTCTTGGGAATTGTAAGGCTGATTGCGGGCAAATTTTTGTCCGCCAGATAAGCATCCTCATACCGAAAAACATAGCTCTGGCGACTTTCTTCTGTGAGTATTCCTGCTTCAATATCGTTGCGAAAAACGGTGACTTTCCTCATCAGTTAATGGTTGGCGTTTTAATTTCCAGCTTCAGTTCCATTCCTAAAACATCCAGCAATTTTTCCAACAAATCCAGTGATGGATTACCCTTTCCTCTTTCGAGTGCCCAAAGAGAATTGGTGCTGATACCAGCAAGCTCAGCCAGGTGTGGCTGCGTTATTTTAAGACTTTTTCGTCTCAATTTGATGGCATTTCCCAATTCAGGAACTAACATTATAATGTGGTTTATAGTCAAAGATAGCACGGCGGAGGAAATAATTACTGCAAAATCACAGTATATTTCGATTTCGCGTGGTTCCGCTGAATTTTTAGAGATAGATTAATAGCAAATCACAAGATATCGTGAGCTTTAGCCGGGCAATAATTTGTTGAAAGATTCATTATTTTCCTACCTACAGGAGCACTACAAAATCACAGACCGCTAAGATATTTTACCAATCGCTTTTCGGTCGGGATGTTTGCAACTGTTGAAATGCTACTTTAACGTGACAGTGCTAGCAATCCGTATTTCAGTCATCCAAATGCGCGGCATTCATTCCTCCCATTTTTGTTCTCTAATACACCCAACTATACTTCCACCACATACCCCTCCCGCCTAACTTCGCCTCCGTGGGTTTTCTCTTTCCTTTATTCCTTGCTGCGGCGGCAACAGTGGCTATTCCACTGCTCATCCACCTATTTAATCTCCGCCGCTACAAGACGGTTTTCTTCCCGCATACCCGCTTTTTAAGGGCGATACAATTGCGCTCCCGTCGCTCCAGCGAAGTGCGCTACAAATGGCTGCTGGCGTTGCGTATCCTGTTTTTGCTGGCTTTGGTAGCCGCATTTGCTCAACCCTTTTTTCATAGAAATCAAGGTGCAAAATCAGGAAATCAACTACAGGTCATATACATCGACAACAATCCGGCGATGAGCCTCAAAACGGGCGTAAGAAGTGGATTAGATATTGCCATCGGCGCAGCCGAAAAGCAATTGAAAAATGCTACAGCCGATACTCGTTTCTTACTATTGACCAACGACAAACCTTTTAGCTACGAGCCGCAGCCTGCCGAGAAAATCCGTGCTGAATTAACTAGTATTTCTATCGCGCCTTCGCGCAAAAATGCTAACCAGATATTTTCTACTGTTCAGTCGCTGATGCAAAGCGAAAACGCCTCAGGTGCAGAGCTTTATTATTACTCC
This sequence comes from Chitinophagaceae bacterium, assembly GCA_039935335.1. GTDB lineage: Bacteria > Bacteroidota > Bacteroidia > Chitinophagales > Chitinophagaceae > UBA1952. Next base: position 13,488 of record JBDTKK010000301.1, on the reverse strand, counting down.
AATTTCCCGCAGGGTGAATTTCCCGCACGGCCTGATGCCGAAAACCTGAAGAATATCACCCTCCATGCCATTGCCGTACAACCTGAAAAGCCGACGAATATTTTCATAGACACAGCTTACCTCAATTCGCCTGTATTACAGACTGGGCAAAGCAATGCGCTGATTGTTCATTCTAAAGAAATAGGCAACGACGACAAAAAATCAACTGCCTCTCCAGTGATGCAATTGTCGGTAGATGGTCAGGTGAAAAGTGCAGCGTCTTTGCATTTTGATGCTAGTGGAACAAGTATCGACACACTTTCCTTCTCCGTAAATGATGCCGGCTGGCAGCGCATCACGCTTAGTCTTTCCGATGCTTCCATGCCTTTCGACGACACCTTTCGTGTAGCCGCTCGCAGTGCGCCGGGACTTTCTGTTTTAGTCTTGAATGAAGGCGCTCCAAGTCCCTACATCCAAGCTGCATTCCGCTCCTACAATGGCTTTCAGGTGCAGGAACAAAATCTTTTGAGTGCTCCGAAAAGTTGGAAGAATTTCAACCTTATCATTCTGAATGGTATCACCAGCCTGCCTGAAAATGTGGGCACTCAAGTACAACAAGCCTTAGCCGCTGGCCAAAGTGTTTGCCTGTTTCCCGGAAGAACGAGCAGAATAGATGCGCTGAATAATGCCCTAAAATTTGCGGGTGATATTCGAGTAATTAGTCTCGATTCAACAGCACAATCCGCAAGCAATTTGCAGCCGGGCGCGGACCTTGTCCGTGATATTTTTGAAAGCATTCCGTCTAACGTCCAATTACCTGTCGCTAATTGGCATTATGCGCTCCAGGCGGGGCTTTCCGCCAATGGTCAATCCATTTTGAGCTTCCGCAATGGCGACCCGCTTTTTGCAAGATACTCGAGCAGCAAAGGCAACTTTTACCTCTGCGCCACTTCTGCCGATTTGGGCGGTGGCAATTTCCCAGCATCTTATTTTTTCGTGCCTTTTCTCTATCAAATGGCGGCACAAAGCCAAGGCGGGAATGTCTATGCGTTAACCGCAGGACAAGACCAAGCGGCTTTTCTTCCAATAAGCAACAGCAGCGAACGGAATATGGTGCACCTTTTAGGTGAAGGTTTGGATGCCATTCCGCCGCAAAGACCCGCAGGTGGCGGCGTTGATGTGTTTGTGGATGCGGTGGTACAGCAACCAGGTTTTTACAAACTCGCTGCTGCATCTGGTGATAGTGCCCTAATCGCCTTAAACGGCACACGCGCGTATTCTTCCTTGGCACTTTGGGACATGGACAATTTGCGTAAAGAATGGCCGGACAACAAAGCCACTTGGCAAACCCCTGAAACCGCTGCCAGCAACGCATCCAGCACTAATGGCTCTGCTTTACCCCTTTGGAAAGTTTGTGCTATTTTAGCCCTGCTTTTAGCCTTTGCCGAAACCTTTCTGCTCGTCGCGCGGCGAGATAATTCCATCACCACTGCAACCACTTAATTCGCTACTATGGCCTTCTTGCTCCGAGAAGTAATCGTGATGGACCCAAACTCTTCGCATCATGGCAAGACGGTGGACATTTTATTGGAGGACGGATTGATAAAAGAAATTGGAACGAAGCTCCATTCCGATGCTGCGGTTTTTCAAGGGAGAGAAAGCGGAGAAACGCTTATGCTTTCTCCGGGTTTTGTGGATCTTTTTGCAGATTATCGCGAGCCTGGTTTTGAGCAAAAAGAAACGATACTGACAGGGCTTGCAACTGCCGCTAACGGTGGCTTCACTGATGTGTTTCTATTGCCCAATACTTTACCTGTAAATGATGGTAGAAGCGGGATAGAATATGCGCTGCAAAAGAGCAGAGGGCAAACCGTTCAGCTACATCCTCTTGGCGCAATTAGTCAGAAAATTGAAGGAAAATCTTTGGCGGAAATGATGGACATGCGGGCGCATGGTGCAATCGCTTTTACGGATGGCTGGAAGAGCATCCAAAGTAGTGGCTTGATGCTGAAAGCACTTGAGTATGTAAAGGCATTCAATGGTATTGTGATTCACATGCCGATGGATGATTCTTTGGCTGCGGGCGGATTAATGCATGAAGGCACAAACTCTACGAAATTGGGCATGCCGGGTATTCCTTCATTGGCCGAAAGCAATATGGTGCAGCGCGATATTGAGCTTTGCAAATACACGCAATCGCGGTTGCATCTCACGGGCATTAGTTGTAAGGAAAGTGTGGCCTTAATTCGGCAAGCAAAGGCGGAAGGTGTTGCTGTTTCTTGCTCGGTGACGCCCTACCATTTATTGCTCAATGATGATGTGCTAAGCACTTACGACAGCTTATATAAAGTATCGCCGCCGTTACGCACTGAAGAAGACCGGAAAGCACTGATAGCAGGGCTTGCAGACGGAACGATAGAGTGTATTGCTTCACATCATCGTCCGCAGGATTGGGATGCTAAGGCGAAGGAATTTGAATACGCCGGCGAAGGAATGGCCATTCAGGATATAGTACTTCCGCTGGTGATTAAAGCCGTTGGAAATGCTGTTTCTTTAGAAAGAATTATTGATGCTTTGAGCATTGCGCCCCGACGCATTTTTGGTCTTCCTTCTGTTTCTATTCAAAAGAATGCTGATGTGAGATTTACGCTTTTTGCACCCGATGCTGCATTTACTTTTTCAAAAGAAAGCTCGCCATCTTTGTCGCGCAACAATCCTTTTGAAGGAATGGCGTTGAAAGGTAGCGTTGAAGCTATTTTTACAAACAAAAATTAAACAAAATCATGGACAAAAAAGTACAAACCCACATTCCTTACGGCTTCGTAATTGGGTTGGCGATGGTGGTCGTCAGTGCCTTGCTGGAAGTGACTAAGTTGGCCGAAAAACCGGGAATGCAGTGGATAGGAGCGATTATATTTCTTGTGGGCATTATCCTGGAAGTTCAAGCTTATTCCAAAGCCAACAATGCCCAAATCACTTTCGGGAATGCCTTCGGTAGCGGCTTTAAGGCCAGCGCCATTGTAGCCATTGTAATGATTGCCTGGGGTTTTATTTCTTTATTGATTTTCCCACAAATCTTTACCAGAGCTTTGGAAAAGGCACAAACGGACATGGCTACTAAGAAGATGAGCGAAGAGCAAATCGACATGGCCATCAACTTTACCAAAAAGTACTTCAAACTCCTGATGGTAGTAGGTGCACTTTTCAGCACACTATTTATGGGTGCCATCGCATCTTTGATAGCAGCGGCAGTCGCTAAGAAGGCACCCAAATCCACTTTAATGAACCAGTAATTTGAAGGCTTAACAGCCTATGAGTACTATGCAACCCGAAATTTCTATTGTCGTTCCCCTTTTTAATGAAGAAGAAAGCCTGCCGGAATTGGCGGAATGGATAGCGCGTGTTTGTAAGGAAAATGGCTACAGCTATGAAGTGATAATGGTGGACGATGGCAGTACCGATGATAGTTGGAAAGCGGTGGAGAAATTAGCTGCGCAAGACTCGGTAATCAAAGGCATTCGATTTCAAAGAAATTATGGTAAGAGTGCTGCGCTGAATGAAGGTTTTAAAGCGACATCTGGACAAGTTATTATTACGATGGACGCGGATTTACAGGATTCGCCGGATGAAATTCCCGGGCTTTATAAGATGATAATGGACGAAGGTTTTGACCTCGTGAGCGGCTGGAAAAAGGTGCGGCACGACAATACTTTCACCAAGAATATTCCTTCGAAGCTTTACAATGCTGTGAACCGCAGGATGAGCGGATTGAAGCTTCACGACATGAACTGTGGCTTGAAAGCTTATAGACGAAAAGTAGTGAAGAGTATAGAGGTTTATGGCGAGATGCACCGCTATATTCCCATTCTGGCAAAATGGGCGGGCTTCAGGAAAATTGGCGAAAAGGTGGTGGTGCATCAAGCACGCAAATACGGAGTCAGCAAGTTTGGTTGGGAGCGATTTGTGAATGGTTTTTTAGACCTGCTAAGTATTCAATTCATTTCCCGATTTGGCAAAAAGCCGATGCATTTTTTTGGCTTTATTGGAATGATTATGTTTTTGATAGGCTTTGGTGCAGCGCTGTGGCTAGTGATTGAGCGCATCTCTGCAGGGTCTAATTATGGACTTACCAACAGACCTTGGTTTTACATTGCACTCACTACAATGGTGATGGGCACTTTGTTTTTCCTTGCGGGATATTTGGGAGAATTAATCGCTCGCAGCTCGGCAGATAGAAACAATTATTTGGTGGAAAAGCGACTCGGCGTTTAATCCTTTTTAACTTGCTTTTTGCGATAACGATTGTGGACAATAAACGCTACCTTCTATTGAGCGAGCGGCCTTCTTTTGTGTTTTTGATGCTTTGAATTATGCGCACCCAATCCTCGGGCGTTGCGCATTTCGGCAGCTACGCCGTCAAAATTAGGTATAGAACGAGCACTGTCTGCCCGCATCGAACTCAATTGCCAATTGATTATTTCATCACATTCAGGATTAGTATAGCTGTTAAGGCGAATTCTGGTGACAATAAAAGCGAACCCCTAACTAGAATTTCGCATTTATTACTTAATAAGTACTAATGAAAAGCTCAAGTAGTTAATGTGTTGAAAATTATTGTTCAGGAAGCTTTATTAATAAACCTAAAGCCAATGCCGTGTATTGTTTCCAATTCTACACCTGGCTGATCTTTTAGGTATTTCCGAATCTTAGTGATGAATACATCCATCGACCTACCCAGAAAATAATCTTCCTTTCCCCAAACTTCTTTCAAGATTTCCTCTCGCTTCAAAACTTTATTTGGATTAAGAACCAAATAATAGAGCAAATCTGCTTCCCGTTGGGTAAGTTGTTTACGCTCTGTATCGCTGACCAAAAGCATATTGCTATAGTCGAAAATATAGTTGCCTATTTTAAGGTTATCAGGCCCCTTTTCTTTAGCTTTCTGGGTGCGTTTTAGAAAGACCTCTATGCGCAACAGCAGTTCTTGAATGTTGAATGGCTTTGTAATGTAATCATCCGCACCGCTTTTGAATCCAGTGATTTTGTCTTCGTCCATGCTCTTGGACGTGAGTAACAAAATCGGAATGCTGTCATTCTTCAATCGGATTTGAGAAGCCAGCCAAAGTCCATCCTTACGTGGCAACATAACATCCAGTACGCACATGTCGAAGTTGTGTTTCATGAACTGAATCCAAGCACCTTCGCCATCAGCAGCATACACTACTTCATAGCCGCTTTGTTCAAGTTTATCTTTCACAACAAACGCTAGAGTGGGATCATCCTCAACGAGCAATATCTTAGCCGTGGTGTCTATCATTTTCTTAGTCCTTACTTATTGAAAGTGTTACTGTAAAAGTAGTTTCTTTAGCTTAGACTATTAATAGCCCGACATAATAAACAAATACTCAAAAGTATCGTTGGCATTCTAAGCCAATTTCTTTTTAGAATCTAAGCAGTCCGAATGCTCTATCAAATCCTTAAACCCCTGATGAAAGCGGCTCTGCGCCTTTATTTCAGGCGCATTGTTCGATATGATTTAAAGCATATTGATTGCGGGAAAGCAACGATAATCCTAGCCAACCATACGGCATCTTTTATGGACGCGGTCATCACGGCGTGTTTTGTAAAACGGCGTATCCACTTTTTTACTCGTGGCGACATCTTTAGCAATGTCGGTGCAGAGCGTGTGATGCGTTCGCTCGGTATGCTTCCTATCTATCGAATAATAGATGGTAAAGACATGCTCCGGCACAATGAAAGCAGCAATGCGGAAGCACTACAAATCCTTGCGGAAGGCGGGGCTGTTCTCATTTTTTGTGAAGGCATAAGCGATATCGCTCCCTTTCTGAAACCTTTGAAAAAAGGTCCATTTCGGCTTGCTGCTACTGCTAACTCTGAAATTCAAAATCCACCCGCACTTGTGCCACTTGGCCTCAACTATGTGAACCCTATAAAACCCTTTGGAGATGCCTTTCTCGTGGCCAATCATCAACTCGCTGAACTGGACAATGTAATTGACCCAGCGCAGTCTGCCACACTTTCAATGCGTGCTGCTAATACTGCTTTGATGCCACTAGTATGGCATGTTCAAGACAACAACTTGCATCCACTCGCATCAATTTGTCTTGCGGCGCTGCAAGAAATCAAACCAGAATTTAGTTTTGAGGAAAGTCAAACCCTTATCAATCGATTAAAGGCTGGAAAGCCGGAAACGGAAAAACTCTTGAAACGCTTAGAAAGTGTAAAGTATTCTTCTAAAGAAAGGTTGCTTTCGGCTTTTTCGAAATTATCTGCGCTAGACTGTTTCATTCTGTTGATAGGCTTTCCCATAGCGGCTTTGGGCGTATTGGGTAATTTTCCACCAATTGCCATTGCGCAGATTATTGTTCAAAAAAAGGTTGCGATGCCAGACTTTAAAGCGGCGGTATTTATTTCTATTGCTACCCTACTTAGCGTGTTCTGGCTGCTGCTTTTGCTGGTATTTGGGCTTGTCAATCTTGAGCCGTTAATAGCAATAACAGCAATTGCCTCCATTATTTTTTCAGGCTGGTTTTTCTTGAAAATCTACAGAATACCGCTAATGCATTTTCAAGATTGGCTTCTTAGAAAACGTGTCCAAAAGGCTGCTATCAGCGAGTTTCAAGCTTTACTGAAAAGCTTTGTGATGCATTCTCTTTTAGAAGAAAATTGAGCGTAATCGCTACTTCATAAATACGTACTTCTCCACATCGGCTTTGCTAATAGTATTGCCCCCGAGAATGACCAGCCGCTCTACTGCGTTCCTCAATTCTCGGATATTCCCTGCCCAGTCGTGCTGCTCCAAAGCTTTGACAGCCGCGGCTTGTAGGGTTTTTTCAGGTTGGTTGTATTCTTCGCTGATGTCTTTAAGGAAATGATTTATCAGCAAGGGAATATCGCTTCGACGTTCATTGAGGGAGGGCACATGAATGAGGATGACGCTCAACCGATGGTACAAATCCACGCGGAAACGTTTTGCTTCCACCTCGGCCATCAAATCCTTGTTGGTAGCGGCTACAACGCGAACGTTCACCTTTATTTCCTTGTCGCCACCCACACGGGTAATCTTATTTTCCTGTAAAGCTCGCAACATTTTAGCTTGCGCATCGAGGCTCATGTCGCCAATTTCATCTAGGAATAAAGTGCCTCCATTAGCACTTTCAAACTTTCCGATTCTTTGTTTAATGGCGGAAGTGAAGGAGCCTTTTTCATGCCCAAATAATTCGCTCTCGATAAGCTCTGAAGGAATAGCCGCACAATTCACCTCTATCATCGGGCCACTGCTACGGCTGCTTTGCTGATGAAGGCTGCGTGCTACTAGTTCCTTGCCCACTCCATTATCTCCGGTTATTAAAACACGAGCATCAGTAGGCCCAACCTTCTCTATCGTTTCGCGCAGTTGCTTGATACCTTCACTTTCACCAATCATTTCTGCCCCCGATTTCTTAGCCACTTTGCTGCGCAATACTTTCGTTTCCGTAATGAGCGAACCTTTATCCATCGCATTCCGAATGGTGATGAGCATACGGTTCAAGTCTGGCGGCTTAGAGATAAAATCATAAGCCCCATTCTTCACCGCTTCCACGGCAGTTTCTATAGTTCCATGTCCGGAGATGAGGATGAAAGGCAGGTCTGGCTTAGCTTCCCGCGCGGCGGCCAAGACTTCCAGCCCGTCCATTTTGGGCATTTTGATATCGCAAAGCACGCAATCAAACTCGCTTTCTTTAAGCTTTTTAAGACCATCTATGCCGTTACTTGCTTCCTGAATCTCGAAGCCTTCGAAAGTGAGTATTTCTTTGAGTGCTTTTCGGATGGCGGGCTCGTCGTCTATAATGAGTATGGTTTGCGGCATAAAGTTTTTTAGAAATTACGGATAGAATAGTTAAGCTTTGGGCTTACCATTTTTATAAACAATGGAAGCTGTAGGCTTTCCTTTTTCGTCAAACTGTTTCCACACGCCGTCTTTCTCTCCATGCACGTATTTCCCTTCTGCTTTTAAAATGCCATCGGAGTAATATTCCTTCCAAGTGCCGGATTGCTCATCATTGGTAAAGTTGCCAAACTCTTTTACACGGCCATTTTCATGGTAAATAGTGGCATCACCTTCCAGCTTACCTCGATCATAATTATACTCGGCTATTTTCGTTCCATTTTCCATAAAATAAGAAGTGAGCCCATCGCGCACGTTATGGTTGTAATTGCTTTGCTCCTGAAGGTTTCCATTCTCATACCATTTGGAGAAAGAGCCGCTGCGAACGCCGTCGGAATAATAGCCTTCTTCAGCAATGCCTGCGCCAATATTGAAGCGACGAGAAGGGCCATCCTGCAAGTCGTTGTGGTAATAATTGACGTTCTCCACGTTGCCTGTGCGGCGGATGTTTATGAAGATGCCATTTTTCTTTCCTTGATGATAGGCAGCCACGTAATGCGGCACCTTATTCTCCCAATATTCTGTCCAGACGCCTTCTTTTAAACCATTGTGAATTGTGCCTTCGGCAATCATTTTTTTATCTCGTACAAGCTGTAGAAACTCATCGCCATTGGCTTCTCGTTTACGAAGAGTGTCGGTGACTTGAGCAAAAAGAGCATTACCAAAAAATAGGAATGCAAGAAAAAGAATAGTGGTCCGAATCATGGTTTGATTATATCGTGGCAATTTAGCCATTTATCGGGTGCGGGAGCGGATACAAACGGGTTTGGACTTGTATCTTAAAGTTTCCTTTAGGCATTTTTAAAAGTAGGAATGGCCTTGGCCTCATTCTCAATGGTGCAAAATCGACAAGAAAATATTGGTTGGGAATAGTACCTTTCTGATGTTTCCATAAAAAGCCAAAAAAGATGCGCCAATTATTCCTGTTTGCCTTTTTATTTTTTTCAGCCCTTTCGGGCAAGGCACAAACGCCCGATGATAAGGCATTGACCAAAATGGTGCGGGAGCAATCTTACACGTTTAAGCCAGATTTTATCGTACAAATGAAGTTAGGGAATCGAAATATTGCACATCCGGAGCAATACTATTTGCGCCTCACGCCCGATTCTATCGTTTGCTATTTGCCCACGCCTAGGCGGAGGAATAAATCTGATGCCATCAAGAATTTTAATCCAAAAGATAAACAAGCCGTAGATGCTTTATTTTACGAGCGCTTTGCCCTAAAAGGCTATCACTACAAGGTGTTGGAAGCGACCAAAAATGAATGGCAAATTCAACTTGTTCCCAAAATAAAGGGGCGGATACAGCAAGTGCGCTTGAACGTGTTGCCGGGCGGCCATACCACGCTTACAGTGGGTACTACAGGCTATGAACCTATCACCTACGCGGGTAATATTGTAGCAAATAAGAAGTTGAAAAAGCATCGATAAAAGTTCGGTTTCTTCTTCCCTTTATTCTTTTGACCGCATCGCAGATTTAAGATAGGTCAACACATCATCGGCTTCCTGTGCGGCAGTTTCATCAATTCGAAAAGGAATGCCGAGAGCGCTTGCACAACTTTTTATTAGGGTTTGGTAATGGCTTTGCCTAGTTACAAAAGCCGCAGGCAGATGCCCAGTTCGCTCAATTGTGTCTTTCAACTCCAAGGCCGCACTATCCTTCCATTCCGGCGCGAACATTTGTCCAAAGCCTAAAATTAATTTGCTGTCCAGTCCAAGTGCAACAATACATGCTAAAAACACAGATTCCCCCTCCTCATTTAAGACGGCGGCAGGAGTGAGTCCAGCTCGAATTGCAAAATCTTCATCCGTGTTAGGCAAAGCCTTTAAATCTTGCCAAAAATTGGGGTTGAGCGGCACATCAGCGGCAAGCTCAATAGCGGCTTTAGGTTTTGGTAGGAGATCTGCAATCGGAGTCCATTTTCCATCTTCCAGTGTGGAAATAAAAGCCTCATCGGTTTCAGTGAGCATATCTACATCCGAACCAAAATCTATATCATCAATCAGATTAATTAAGCCTGGAATGAGTGCAGAAAGCAATTCCATATCCTCCTCATTTGCCAAACTTGGAGCGTATCCTGGGCGATAACTGATGGCCTCGGTATAGCCCTTTTTCCCTCGAGGAACTTTAGTGCCTGCTGCGGTATGCAAACTTTTGGCCTCTTGGTTAAGTTTACTTTTACTCACAGCAGCAACCTGAAGGAATTTTTGAAACAACATGAAGTCTGCGTTAAAACTCTCCGGATGCTCCTGAATCTGCTCAAAGCTGTGCCGCCAATAAGCAATATTCTCTTCGTCATAGAGATTGAAACCAACAACCTCGCCAAGCGAACCCATAACATAGGCGTAATACACCTCGCCCGTCTGTGGATGCTTCACCCCCAAAATGGTAGATTCATCTACGACTTCCCAAGGGGCAATTTTCATCATCTCCATGAAATGTTCCTGAAGTTTTTTGAAGCTGGCGAGATAGCTGTTGGAGAAATAGTATTGTGATTTTTGGGGAAACATGGATTGGAGGAGATTAATGGTGCAATTTAAGATTGGTTTGAGGAAGAAAAAAGGTGGAGGAATTTTGGCTTTCTTGTCTTTGAAGAAATTTCGAAAACAGCTTCCTAATTTAGCAAGATGGAAGCAGTAAATCAGAAAATCTCCCGCTATCTCGGTGGCATGAAAGGCAGCGGCAAATTTGTAAGCAGCCATGCCGCAGATTTTGTCTTTCCCGGCCTTTCAGTTGCAGGCTTGGGCGAAGTATCCTTCCCAATTAACGACATCGGCGCAAAGGCATTGATTGACTTAGCCCGCAAAGCTCCTTTTGGCAAAGGCAGCGAGACGATTATAGATGAAAGCGTCCGGAAAACCTGGGAAATTGATGCTTCCGAACTTCACTTCACTAATCCCCGCTGGGCGGATTTCCTCAAAGAAACTATTGATAAAATAAAGCCTGAACTCGGCCTTGAATACTATGATATCTCGGCGCATTTGTACAAGCTGCTCGTGTACGAAACTGGTGGTTTCTTCCTGCCACATCGAGATACAGAAAAGGAGAAAGGCATGTTTGGAACGATGGTATTAGATCTTCCTGCTCATTACAGCGGCGGCGAATTACTCGTGTCTTTCGAAGGTGTAACCGAGACTTTGAGCTTTGCGAAAAATGCCGGTGACTACCAACTTAGTTGTGTCGCGTTTTACGCCGATTGCGAGCATGAAGTGCGCCCCGTAACCTCTGGCCATCGCGTAAGCTTGGTGTATAATTTGGTGCAAGCGGTGACAACTAAAAAATTGACTCCTGCTACTATTGGCATCCATGTGGACACGCTGAAAGATCTATTAAAAGCCCATCAAGAACAGGAAGATTTAGCCCCTGCAATCATCTTGCTCGGCCATCAATACACACCAGCAGGTTTTTCGGAAGATGCACTCAAGCTGAACGACCGACTAAAGGCAGAAGCGTTATTACAAGCTGCAAAAAGCGCGGGTTATTACGCTAAGATGTGCCTCGTTACTTCCTTTGTACTAGGCGCTGCGGACAGCGATGGCTGGGATGATGACGATGATGATGCCGAAATGGGTGAAGTGTTGGAGGAGTCGACAGCGATAGAACATTGGTTGCCCGGTGATTGTCCGGATCTGAATGCAATAAAATTTGAAAAGGAAGACTTGATTGCCTCTTTTTCCTTAGAAGATGATGAGCCTATTGAAACTGAAAACTCCGGATACATGGGCAATTGGGGGCCGGATATTTCTCATTGGTATTATTATGGAGCGGTAATCGTGTGGAGTCCAGAAACCAATGCAAGATTATTTTTAGCGCAAGATGTGGCGCATCAGATGGACTGGATTGATTTTTTCAATAAAAACCCAGAAAGGCTGGGTCCTGAAGAGAAGGATGCTGTGCTGTTTATCCTTGCAGGCGGATTTGCCGAAGGTAAAAACGCTGATAAGCCGAACTATAATGCTGTGGCCGATTGGCTCATTAATGAAGACAGCGAAGACTTTTTTCTACAGGCAAGGACCGAGATAGTTCAGGCATTTTTTACCCAAATTGATGCTGCGCATTGGCTGAAAATGATCCGGTTTTTTGGTGCAGAATGGGCTACCGAATCTATCGCAAAAGGCATGGAAAGCCTCACGATTAAGGCACTCGCGCAACTACTTTCCATATTAAGCTTACTTTATGAGCAGGACCAAGGGGTAAAGCTGATAGAACAGCAGATGGCCTTACTTCCAAATTATTTTTCAGAGGTTTTGGCCGACGACAATAAGAAGCTGAATGCGGATATCCTAAAGCAATTATTCTGGCTGGAAGTCCATTATCCGCAGTCGGAAGCATGGGTTGTATCGCTTGCCGAAACCATTTCAAAATCAGCCGACCGAAAGTTGGTTCATAAAGTGCTAGTACCTCAATTGCTGACCCTCCAAAACCATAAACCTCTTGCCGCTGCACTATTATATTGGAGCTTTGGATACCTTCAAAAGCTTGCTAATGCGCAACCCGTAATGCCCACAGACTGGCGGCGCGAAATGCCTCAAGCGCTACACTACAAGAACGAATGGGCCATATTGAAAGCATTTATGGAGTCGCCGGAGCTGCAAGTTTTCGATTATCAACAAAGGCAAAATGAGCGACAAATAATGGAACAGGCCATCAATGCTGCAAAAGTTGATCTACGGATGGAAACCATTAAAAAAGGCTCACCGCATACCCTGCGCCTCATCAAAACCTACGATTCCTACCATAGGCAAATGGCGGAATGGAATGAAGATGTGCGGGTGTTTCAGCAAATAGAACATAAGGTGAATGGGACTTGGATTGGTTGAGGAAGAAATGGAAGCTTTGTACCTTAGATTTTCTTTTGCCCAAGATGGATTTGACCATTGACACCCTCCGCCAACGCCTCTGCAATCCGCTCCCCGGCTGGGCGGCGCAGCAAAGAATGACGGGGAATTTCAGACCTCACACGGATGTTATTCCTCCAAACGCAAGAGAAAGTGCGGTCTTACAAATTCTTTTCCCAAAGGATAATGAACTTCAACTATTGTTTATTCGCCGCACAGAAGATGGCCGGCCACATGGCGGACAAATCTCCTTTCCAGGAGGGCAATGGGAAACTACGGATGCCAATTTTCAAGAAACTGCCCTGAGGGAAACAGAAGAAGAAATAGGTGTTTCCAGAAATCATTTGGATGTGTTGGGCGCCTTGACACCCCTTTATATTCCTGTATCCCTTTTTCAGGTGCACCCTTTTGTGGCGTGCTGTGCGATCCGTCCGGATTTTACGCGCAGCGAAGCCGAAGTGGCGGATATCCTGGAAGTACCCTTATCTTTTCTATTCCACAAAGACAATAAAATCATTACGGAAGTCAGTCGCGCTTCCCAACCCGATTGGCGGATGGAGGTGCCCGCATACAAGCTTCCTGACGAAACAATTGTGTGGGGCGCTACGGCTATGATGTTGGCGGAGTTGGAAGCAGTGTTGGAGGGAGAGGAATTTTTGCGCTAATTGTATTTTATAAACTTTCCCAAAAAACATTTCAGCAGCTTACGCTGGCAAGCCCTCC
>JBDTKK010000300.1:0-7544 GCA_039935335.1 Chitinophagaceae bacterium | reverse complement strand
GCTTGGATAAATTCCTTGTAGAGCGATACAGTAATTGAGCACCGTGTAAGGTTGCATCAGTGAAATAGGTTGATTGCCGCCGACGGCCGCGTTAGTGACACCGCCGTAAGAACCCGAAGCACTTCCTGCCACAGCACAAGTATTGCCACTTTGGAGCGCAATAATATTACCAACTGGGTTAGCTGTGCTACCGACACCAGCAGCAGCAGGCACGTTTGTAGGATGACTGTGGGCGGGCATTTGGCCTACAGTTAGGCTCGCCTGCTCTGCACCGCCCATTTGGCCTTGTACGTGGTTGGAAAGACCAGCCCCTTGGCCAAAAGCCATTGGAACTCTACCGCGCAAATCAGGTAACCCAAAAGTTGTGCGTCCATCACCACCATAAGTAGTGCCCAAAAGAGAGAAAAGCGCAGTGTTTTGCGCAATAGACATTAGCTGACCTTCACACAAAGCCCAGCCTTTTGGCGCAAAGGTGAAGCCGAAAAGGCAAATCTGTCCGAGAATTGGTTCCATAAAATTGTTTGGTTTGAGCGTGATTAAATGGAGCTAAAATAGTTGAAAATGGCAAAATGTTTTTTATGTTTAATAAATCATATACCCGTTACTTCTGATTTTAAGACAAATCGCATACTGTATATTTTGTGTGTAATTTTATAAAAAAGTAGAATAGTTTACTATACATTTACGGTAGTTTTATTTATTTAGTAATTGCCTGATTGTCCAAATATGTTATTATCATGTTATTAAATTTTTCACGTAACGATTTGTCTAAAAATAGTGGCTGATTCAACACTTTCTAAAGATGGAAATGGGTCTGATATCCAGATTTTTGAGCCAAAACATATACCCTAGGTGATGAAATCAATTTCGACTTTGAAAAGGTGCCGAATTCATTTTTTGAGTGCCTTTTTGGCTTTTGGAAATAGTTTGAAACCTTGGGAAAATGGCCATGTTCAAGACGATGAAAAGAATAGTCGCCGCGCCTATTACCTTCGCATCGTTTTTCTCCAAGAAATTTCGGCTATGAGCCAACCAAAAAGTTTGAATAAAGCGACTGCGGCCGGGCTACTTGTCGCGCTGGGCATAGTTTTCGGCGATATTGGTACATCACCGCTGTATGTGTTTAATGCGATTTGTAATAATCAAATTGTTCGGCCTTCGCTCATCCTTGGCGCACTATCCTGCGTCATTTGGACACTTACCCTACAAACCACGATAAAGTATGTGCTCCTTACGCTAAAGGCCGACAACCGTGGGGAAGGAGGCATTTTTTCGCTTTTTGCCTTGGTGCGCCGTCATGGCCGCTGGGCGGTGTTTCTAGCAATGGTGGGCGGCGCAGCACTGATTGCCGATGGTATGATTACGCCGCCCATTTCTGTGATTTCTGCAGTGGAAGGGTTGCGCAACATTCCAGGTCTTCACAATATTGAGGATTGGACGATTGTGGGTATTGGCTTGAGTATTATTAGCGTCCTGTTTTTCTTCCAGCAATTTGGTACAGCCCTTATAGGCAAGGCTTTTGGGCCAATCATGACACTTTGGTTTCTGATGATTGCGGTCTTGGGTTTGCATCATCTTAGCGACGATTGGACTATCCTGCGAGCTTTCAATCCTTATCATGCCTATAGACTTTTATCTACTCCAGGTGCCATTATAGGGCCTACGGGAATGCCCTCATCTGGTTTTTGGGTTTTAGGTGCAGTCTTTTTGTGTACCACCGGGGCGGAAGCGCTCTATTCCGATTTGGGTCACGCCGGTCGCGGCAATATTCGAGTCTCTTGGATTTTTGTGAAGGTCTGCCTCATCTTGAATTACCTCGGACAAGGGGCTTTTTTGTTGTCGCAACATGGCGTTCGTTGGGATGCTGAAAAGTCCAATCCATTTTACAGCCTGATGCCACATTGGTTTGTAATTCCCGGGATATTAATCGCCACCGCAGCAGCCATCATTGCTTCGCAAGCCTTGATATCAGGCTCTTTCACGCTTATTTCTGAAGCCATAAAACTGAATATTTGGCCGAAGATGAAGATTATTTTTCCGACCGTGGAACGCGGACAGACTTTCATTCCCGGTGTGAATTTGCTCCTGTTTTTAGGTTGCGTTGGCATCACTTTGATATTCAGGAAATCAGCCAACATGGACGCAGCCTACGGTCTTGCCATCACGGTGTGTATGATTATGACCTCCTTGCTTTTTGCCTACTACATGTTTACAAGGCGGGTGGGCATCGGCTATATCATCGGCTATCTTTTAGTCTTTCTTTCTATCGAATTCAGCTTCTTAATTGCCAATCTGGTGAAGTTTGCCCATGGTGGTTATGTGACTGTAATTATGGGTTCCGCACTCTTTATGGTCATGTTCATTTGGTTTAAAGCTCGGAAAATTAAGAACCGCTATGTAGAATTTGTGAAACTGGACGACTACGTTCCGATAATACAAGAACTGAGCAACGACCGCACCATTCCGAAGTATGCCACGCATTTGGTGTACCTCACGTCAGCCAATAATCCACTGGAGATAGAGCATAAAGTCATCTTCTCTATTCTTTATAGAAAGCCGAAACGTGCCGATATTTATTGGTTCGTCCACGTGGATGTGTTGGACGACCCTTATACGATGGAATACAACGTGAAAACTATCATTCCGAATGAAGTCATTCGTGTAGAATTCCGGCTTGGTTTCCGCATCGACCACCGCATACCTTCAATGTTTAAAAAGGTGGTGGAAGCAATGGTAATCAATAAGGAAGTGAATGTGGTGAGCCGCTACGAATCCTTGAGCCGAAATAATGTGATGGGCGATTTTCGATTCATAGTAATGGAAAAGTTCTTGAGTCGCGACAATACTTTACCCCTTTGGGAGCGGATGGTGATGCGGGGTTATTTTATCATTAAAAAGTATAGCCTTTCCGAGGAAAGAGGCTTTGGGCTTGACTCTTCCGACGTGACGCTGGAGAAATATCCGATTGTGGTGAGCGGGCCAATGGAGTATCCGCTGAAGAGGGTGGAGAGTTGATAGCCGTAAGCTGAATCACTTCATTATTCGAGTTGAAAGGCTCATTTTTTTAAAGAAGGACGATGAATGGAGCAAACTTTCTTTTTAAAAAAAAGTAGCTAGACGAAAGCGGCCTTTTGCTCTATTCCTTCAGTCTAAAAATTGCTTTCCCGTCTTCCATTTTCAATTCTTGAAAAGCTTGAAATTTTAAGGAATCCTGTTGAAGATAAGACCGCGCAGAGGCTTCTCTAACCACCAAAATCTGAACTTGTCGTTCTTTCATAAATGCCACAATTTTTGAAAGGTCACTGCCTTCATCCCATTCGGGAGGAGGAATATTATACCCTTTCCTATCAAAATAAACTTGACCAATATTGCACGGATATTCATGCAACACCAAAATGCGTGCATTTTGTGGAATAGCAAGCCTGTTAAGCATTTCAGCTCCGTTGCGCATCCAACTACTTGAGTAGTTATCAGGGTTTTCTCGATAAGTTTTTTCTGTGCGGAGATAGTTTGCGTGGACGGCAATTAAGAAGGTGATTATCACCGAACTTAAAGCTGCCAGTTGCAAAGCCTTTTTTGCATCTTTTGTGGTGGCGAGGGTGGTTAATGCCATGATACTCACCATCAAGGTGAATGCTACAAGTGGAAAGAAAATGGCAATGATGTAATAATCATGTACATGCAAATTGTGACCTAATAGTGCAGCCATCGAAAGTGAACCAAGAAGAAACAGCCACAGAATAATGCGCAGTTGCAAAAATGATTTCAGGCGA
Source organism: Chitinophagaceae bacterium (assembly GCA_039935335.1). Classification (GTDB taxonomy): domain Bacteria; phylum Bacteroidota; class Bacteroidia; order Chitinophagales; family Chitinophagaceae; genus UBA1952. The sequence goes on along the minus strand of JBDTKK010000300.1, from coordinate 3,771 downwards.
TTCAAAAGAGGAATGGCCGCCACCACAATCACTACAAAAACGAGGTATTGGGGCAACACAAAATATTGGTCGTACCACTGGTATTTAAAGCTCACATTAATGTAGGTATAGAAGTCATCCCAATTTTCAAAAGGAAGTGCTCTAGTCAAAAATAGTGACGAGTGGTAGATTTCGTTGAGATAGCGGATGTAAAGAAACTGGGCAATTGGTAAGGCTATGGAAGCCACCATTGCGCAGAAAAGAAAGCCCCATTGTCGCCGGGAAAATTGATTTCTTTTGAAGATAAAAAGCCATAAAATCCACCCAAGAATACTGAGGAGATAGACCGCCGCCGAAGTCTTTAAAAGCGTCGCAATCGTAAGCCAAAAAAGTACCCAGAAAATGTTTCTAGCCCGACTATCATCCCAAAATCGAAAGAGGTAGTAAAAACTGACAAAGGCTAACGATGCAGCAGCGCAATCACTCAAATAATTGCAAGCGTAAAAAATAAAAACGGGGGAACAGAAAATGAATAATGGCGGAACGAGCGAAACAAAGAAATTCCGTGTTTGGCGCAGCATTGTGAGAAACAGAAAGAACAATCCCGTGCAGGCAATCACCGTGTTTTCTAGCCTGAAGAGGACGCTGATATTTTCCTTCCCAAAAATGAAAGCAAGTGCAGCGGCGATATAGCTCTGAATTGGAAATTCGACCCCCGAAATGCCTCCATCGGAATAAAGACTAAGCGTACTGGGTTTAAAGAAGTTCATCCCATTTTCATAGTATCCAAGTGCTAAGGCATAACGATCTGCCTGCGCCCATTCATGAATACCATAGGGTAGGCGGGTAATGTGAACATTGTAATAAACGCAGCAAAAAAGCAGCAGTATCCCAAGGAAAATTGGAATAGCAATTTTGGGTTTGTGAATCATAGGTATCGGAGCTACAAAAATAGTCTGGTACACGCAATTATTTCTCCTGAATCGAATACGAATAAATCTAAGTTCAAGATTTTTACGGATTAGGTTCGGCCTTATTACCGAACTGCAAATCCCTGTTTCTACCAAAATAAGATTGCGGGTGACACTATCTGCTGAAAAGCCGCGAGCCAATGAGCGTGCTAATTATCGCACCAAGGATAATGGATAATCAATTTCCTTTAGGTATTGGGTCAATGCTATTCTTTCGCACCGATGGATAATACCGAACCGCGAGGAAAACCGCGAGGTGCTCGAACACAAAATGTACACTTATTTTGATGCAGAAGAGGATGGGTTCGAAAAAGATGGATAAGCCTTATTTGGCTGTTAATTATTTATAGCATACTTTAAATTATGCACTTTTTGATCAGAAATATTTTCAAAGTACAAACCCTTTTTCAGTTCACACAGACGGTGGAAGACTTTGTTTGCCTAATAAGCTAGCGAATAAATTCTGTCTCTTGCCTTCGGTAAACTTCATTTTTTTGCTTCGGTAAACTTCATTGCTAGGCTTCAACTTTTATAGTCCAGGAAACTGTTTTCAACCGTTCTTGAATCATGTTTAAAGTTCCCAATACATCTGACTCTTTGGGGAAATCACCATACACCAAGTTTCTGAAATCACCATCATAAACCACTTTTAGTTCCTTCCAAACATTGCCTAAATCCATGAACATCAATGCATCGCTTGGATGGTGATTTAGCCATTTATTGTTATTTCTAAAACTGAGTACGTCATTATTTGCAACTTTCAACATCATATCACCAAATGCTGGTGAATAGAAGAATTCCGAAAATTCTGGCTGCCCAAGCAACTGATGTAAATCGTAGGTGTGTCTGATTTTTTTCTTTAAGTCTTCAATAGGGTTTTCGCCATAAGAAAAGCGAACCAAGCTCATTATCTTTTCGCAAATGGTTCTTGTAGGGATTAATACATATGCGCCAAAAGGAAGTAATCCCTTTTCCTTTGCTAAAACCGTTCGCCCGTTTGTCAACATCATATTACCAACAAAGGAAGCAATGCTTTTCGTTGTATAGGGTTCGTAATAGCCAAGCCAAGTTGATTCTAATACAATAACATCTCTTACTTGTCCATAATTACCGTCAAACGCTTTGTCATAAGCATGTGCTGTTTTTCTATTCATCCCCATTTTCCGGGTTATCCCAGCAATAGCTACTTCAGGCAATGTAGTTTCCACAAGTGCACTTATTGTTTTTAATTTTGTTTTTAATTTGTTGTCAGTTTCTCCATCACGCCTTAATACCACCAAATCAATATCTTCTGAAAATCGCTCTATCATATTGTAGCATTTAGTTAATGCTGTTCCTCCTTTAAATAAAGTGTCTTCTCCAATTTTATCATTAAAGATTGTGAACAAAGCATACGTAATCCAGTAATTTTTTTCTATATAAATAGCTGGGATTTTCATTAAATCTGAAGTAAATTTTACAGCTCTAACGAACTCGGGTCTATTGTGATGAAGTATCATTTTATATTCCAGTTTTTAATTGTGGGGAAGTCGGATTCTTTAATTCCTATTTTATAGGTAGTAGTTGGATTTAAGCTCTTTCGCAATGCGGATAAGTCAAATGCGCCTTCAAAATTGCCTTCGACTATCGCGCCTAACAACGCCCTGACTCTTGGTGGATATTGGAAGGAATAGTCAATTAGGCTTTGAATATCCTTTTGCTCAAACTTCTTGAGTTTTGGTACTAATATCTTGATTGCCTTTGTAGTAGAGGTATCTGCAATATTTTTGATATCCTTTAGGGCATCTAAAATACCCAACAGTTGGTAATTTCCTTCTGTGATTTCCACATACGTTTTCACGGTGCTCGTTTTCAACCATCCTATTTCTATTCTTTTCCGGCTTCTATTGGTGGCTATTTTCTTTCTGAAATAATTTTGCCTGGTTAGATTTAGCCAATTGTATAATTCGCCACCAGTTATGTAGCCAACTCGCTTTTTGTTTTTAAATAAAAAGCGGTCGAGTATCGCGTCATAGTCTGGACCTAAAACTCCAAATATGGTCATTTGTGGTTTATAGAAAACACCTTTACTTACTTTTTTGATGACACCTGTCTTCTGCATCCGCTCCAATGCCTTGGCCGCAGTAACAAAATTACTGGCCTCAATATCCAAATCGGCATACCCAAAAGGCTGACTTTCGGGTATGGCCGCTATACTGTTTCTTATTTGTGCTGCAACTTTCATGTTGCAAATGTACGACTCTTTTTCGGGATGTCAAGTTTTTGGTGCGGAAAACTTGACATTTCTATTTATTTTCATTGGCTGGTTGCGAATTGCCGTATTTAGGCCTTCTCAAAATGATATTATTTTGGCTAAGCTCTAATTAAAATCACTTATTGTCTATAGCTGTAAGGTGGCGTTATCAAATTAGTTGTAGGTTAAAGACTGTGCAACGGTAGCACTAAATGTCAAGTTTTTCGCGCGGAAAACTTGACATTACCATCTGCGCCGACATGCTGGTGAACAAATTAGTGATTCGGCTTTAGCAAAGTGATATTGTTCTCTTCAAACCAAAGACTGCAACCAATCCTCACCCCATCAAATGTGCCAAACCTTCCGCTATCGGCACGCACAAATCAATAATCTTATTCTCTTTAAAAATCTTCTCCACAAGGTCGCGGGCTACTTTATACTCATCATGAATTGGGCAGGGATGTGTGGCAGAACATTTACTAAGCCCCAAGCCACATCCTTTAAAAACTTCATTGCCGTCTATAGCACTCACAATGTCTATGATGGGACTTTGTTCCTGCTTTTTATCGATAAAAAACCCACCTGATG